>JAHJNP010000342.1 GCA_018820745.1 Gammaproteobacteria bacterium | reverse complement strand
GGAGCCGGCCTTCACCAAGAGGAAGTCGGCGTGGCCGTGGTAGCAGCCCTCGAACTTGATGAACTTGCTGCGGCCGGTGAAGCCGCGCGCCAGGCGGATCGCGCTCATCGTCGCCTCGGTGCCGGACGACACCAGGCGCACCTTCTCGATGCTTGGCACCAGTTCGATGAGGCGGCGGGCAATGGTGAGCTCGGCTTCGCTGGGCGCGCCGAACGACAGGCCGTTGGCGGCGGCGTCGGCAACAGCCTTCACCGTGCCGGGGTGGGCGTGGCCGAGGATGGCCGGGCCCCACGAGCCGACGTAGTCGATGTATTCGCGGCCGTCGGCGTCCCACACCCGCGAGCCCTTGGCGCGGCTGAAGAACACCGGGGTGCCGCCGACGCTCTTGAAGGCGCGTACCGGCGAATTCACCCCGCCGGGGATGACTTGTTGCGACTGTTCGAAAAGTTGTTCGTTGCGGGTCGTGGCTGGTTTCATGGTGGAGGCGATCACGTTTCGGGTTCGGCTTCAAATAATTGGTTGAGATCGTGCGTAGCGGCGCGGATGTCGGGGGCATCGAACAGGGCCGAGAGCACGGCGAGACTGTCGGCCCCGGCATCCAGCAGCAGGCCTGCGTTTTCCAGCGTGATGCCGCCGATGGCGACCAGCGGCAGGTGGATCAGCGGCGCGGCGTCACGCAGCAAGTCGAGGCCGGCGCGTCCGGCGGCCGGCTTGGTGGGCGAGGCGAAGAAGCTGCCGAACGCGACATAGTCGGCGCCGGCGGCCTGTGCCGCCAATGCCAGCTCGAGGCTCTGGTAGCACGAGGCGCCGACGATCTTGTCCTGGCCGAGAATGATGCGCGCCTCGCGCAGGCTGCTGTCGTCGCGCCCCAGATGCACGCCGTCGGCGTCGCACAAATCGGCCAGCCGCAGGTCGTCGTTGACGATCAGCGGCACGTCGAAGCGGCGGCACAGCGCGACCAGTTCGCTCGCCTGTTCGTGGCGGCGCGCCACATCGCCCGACTTGTCGCGGTATTGCACGGCGGCCACGCCGCCCGCCAGCGCCGCCTCGACCTGCCTCAGCAAATGGCCGGTGTCTGCGGTTTCGGGGGTGAGGGCGTACACGCCGCCGGGAAATTGGGCCACGGGAAATTCAGGCATGGCGGAATTCAGGCATTGCCTTCCGTCTGCGCATCCTGGGCCCAGAAAAAACGCTCGGGAATGTATTGCCCCATGCCGGGGCGGAAGGCGGCCTTGAGCGTTTCATAGGTGAAATGCTGCGCATCGCGCACCGCCGTGGGCACGTCCTGGCCATACGCCAGGGTGGCGGCGATGGCCGAGGCGAGGGTGCATCCGGAACCGTGATAGCTACCCGGCAGGCGATCCCAGGCATCGGTTTGCACGTGGCCATTGGCGTCGTAGAGGCTGTTCAGCACGCGCGGCGTGGCTTCGTGGGTGCCGGTGATGAGCACGTACTCGCAGCCGAGATCGGTCAGGTGGGCGGCGCAGGCGGCGAGGTCCATGTCGTCCTCATCCGACTCGAACAGTGCAAGCCGGCGCGCTTCGTGGCTGTTGGGCGTGAGGATGCTGGTCTGCGGGATCAGCAGGTCGCGCATGGCGGAGATCATGTCCTCGGTGGCGAGCTCGTCGCCGCGTCCGGACGCCAGCACAGGGTCGAGGATGACCGGAATGTCCGGATAGTCGGCGAGGATTTCGGCGATGACCGCCATCGACTCGGGGCTGCCCAGCATGCCGAGCTTGAACGCGGCCACCGGGACGTCTTCGAGCAGCATGCGCGCCTGGTCCATCACCCATTCGGAGTCGATGGCCAGCACTTCGTCGACCCGCGCGGTGTCCTGCACCGTGATCGCGGTGATGACCGACAGCGGGTGGCAGCCCATGCTGGCCAGCGTCAGCAGGTCGGCCTGGATGCCCGCGCCACCGGTCGGGTCGGACGCGGCAAAGCAGAGCACCAGCGGCGGCGTGGGTTTGGGGACGAATATAGAGGGCATGACGTCACTGCTTTAGAATCAAGCCTCGATTTTAGCCGATTCCCGGAACCCCCATGTCTGATCTCCCCGAATACAAAAGCTGGATGTGCCTGATCTGCGGCTACATTTATCACGAGGAAGCCGGTGCACCTGACGACGGGATCCCGCCCGGCACGCGCTGGGAAGATGTGCCGATCAACTGGACCTGCCCGGATTGCGGGGCGCGCAAGGACGATTTCGAGATGGTGGCGTTTTAAGGCCTGTTTTCCGCGCACGGGGAGAGGGATGGCAGGACATTGGCGGAGGGTATTCCTTGGCTATAGAATCTTGCCCGCCCATGCGGTTTTTGCCCGTCAATGGTACAGTCGGATGGGAAAAAAATAATTTCAACCAGGAGACAGTGATGATTTTGCGATCGATTGCGGCGTGGGTTCTGCTTGTTTTTTCGGCAAGCGTGTGGGCGGTTGCGCCCTATGTTCAGGGGGATCCGGTAGCGAGTGGCAGTGCCCAGGTAGCCGCGGCTGCAGTCGAGGCCAAGCTCAAGAATGGCGGCTTCAAGGTGATTGGCAAGTATTTCCCCAAAAGCCTGGCGGGGTATGGGGTGGTGATTGCCACTGACGATGCCATGCTCAAGGAAGTGGGATCGGTGGGCGGCCTTGCCGTGCTCGGCGCGGCGATCCGCGTGGGCGTGAAAGCTGACGGCAGTATCGCCTATACCAATCCGGACTACTGGTATCGCGCCTATTTCCGCAAGGCTTTTGGCAAGAAGGAGGCTGCGGTCAAGACGCTGCAGGCGCGTTTGCAGGCCACGCTGGGCGCAGGCAAGGAGCAGGGCGGCGACGAACCCCCGGAAAGCCTGACCAATTACCGCTACATGATCGGCATGGAACGTCTGGATTCGTACAAGAACAAGCTGGCCGAGTACGGCAGCTTTGCCGAGGCGCTGAAGACCGTGCGTGAGAATCTGTCCAAAGGGGCGGGCAAAACGGCCAAGGTCTACGAAGTCGTCATATCTGACCGCAAGATGGCCGTATTCGGGGTGGCGATGAACGACGGCGGCAACAGCGATGGCGAGTGGATCGAGAAAATCGACATGCAGAACAACATCGCGGGCCTGCCCTACGAGATTTACGTGGTCGACAGCGTGGTGGGTTCGCCGCACGGGCGTTATCGCATCGCGCTGGCTTTCCCGGATGTGGGCATGGGGCAGTTCATGCGCATTTCGTCCCTGCCAAACGTCATTATCGAGACCATGAGTGCTGTTGCCGGCGCTGAAAAGAAATCCAGCGCAGATTCCTGGCAATAGGTCTGCGGCTTGCGCGGACAGGAAAAGGGCGCTGCATTGCAGCGCCCTTTTCTATTTTCGGGTCGAAAAGGGTGAACACGATGGTGGTCGCAGACGCTAAAGAAGCCTGAACCGCTGCCGTAATGGTAAGCACACAGGGTGTGTGGCAGGTGCTGCGCCCCCAAGGTCCAGGTGGAGAAAGCGTGTGGATAACGAAGCTTTGAAGGGCGTCAAGGTGATGGTCATCGATGACAGCAACACCATACGCCGCAGCGCGGAAATCTTTCTGAACCAGGCGGGCTGCGAAGTCATCCTGGCACAGGACGGTTTCGATGCGCTGTCCAAGATCACCGACCATGAACCGGATGTGGTGTTCGTCGACATCATGATGCCGCGCCTCGACGGCTATCAGACCTGTTCGCTGATCAAGCGCAATGCAAAATACCGCAGCACGCCGGTCATCATGCTGTCGTCCAAGGATGGTCTGTTCGACCGTGCGCGCGGCCGCATGGTGGGCTCGGACCAGTATCTGACCAAGCCTTTTACCAAGGACACGCTGCTGACAGCGGTGCGCGAGCACGCGTGTGCCAGGGCCTAACTGTTTTTCAAGGAGCATAGATATGGCGATCAGCCGAATTCTGGTTGTGGATGATTCCCCCACCGAACGTTTTTTTCTGTCCGAACTGCTGGTCAAGAATGGTTATCTGGTCAGCATGGCCGAGAGCGGCGAAGAAGCCGTCGCACAGGCCAAGCAGACGTTGCCCGATCTGATCGTGATGGATGTCGTGATGCCGGGGATGAATGGCTATCAGGCGACTCGCATGATTACCAAGGAAGAGGCGACCAAGCACATTCCGGTCATCATGTGCACCACCAAGGGCCAGGAAACCGACAAGGTCTGGGGCATGCGCCAGGGCGCGAAGGCTTACCTGGTGAAGCCGGTGAAGCCCGAAGACCTGCTGTCGCAAATCAAGGCGCTGGACTGAGCGAATCAACATGGCCAAGAAATTCAATCTGCGAGAATTTCAGACTACGCTTTCGCAGCAGTTGCAGGCCGCGGCCAGTCGCGACAACACCGGATCCCGTCTGGGCTTTCGGGTGGGTGACGTGAACTGGCTGGTGAGCCTCTCTGATACCGAAGAAGTGATTCCGGTGCCGCCCATCGTCAAGGTGCCTGGTGCGTGCCGCTGGTTTCGGGGTGTCGCCAACATCCGCGGCAACCTGTTTGCGGTGAGTGATTTTTCCGACTTCATGGGGCAGGGCGTGACGGCCGACCACACTGATTGCCGCCTGCTGATTCCGCATCACGATTTTGGCGTAAATGCGGCATTGCTGGTGCGCAGTACCCTGGGTCTGAAAAACATCAAACATTACCAGTTGCGTGGCGATCACGCGGCACTGCATCCGTGGATTGCCCGCCAATACGCGGACGAAGCGGGCACCGAGTGGTGCGACATGGATTTCGGCAAATTGCTTGGCAATGCCGAGTTTCTCAAGGTTGAAGCGTAGTTCGGCGGCTGGCCGGGTATTGAAAACAGGGCGCGCTGGCGCCGATGAGTGGAGGTTGAGAAAATGAACATGGCGATAACAATGAATGGCCTTAAAGGGCTGGCGGGCCGCATGACGGAAAAGGTCACGGGCAAGGGTGGCGGAGAGCACACTGCCATGATCATGCAGGGCGTGCGAAAGCTGGCTGACAAGGAGCCCGGGCGTGCCCCGCTGATCGGCCATTTGCCGGTCGACAAGCAATATCTCTATGCCGGCGGCATCCTGATCGTCTCGCTGATTTTGGCAGCCGGCTTCACCGTCTACAGCGCGATCCAGCTCGACAACCGGACCAGCTATGAGGCCCGGGCGGGTGAACTGAAGGTGTTGTCGCAGCGCCTGCCGCTGACGGCCCAGCAGTCCGCGCTTGGTAACCTCGGCGCCTTCAAGAAGCTGGCCGAAGGCAAGGTCGCGTTCCAGGCAGCGCTGACCGGGCTGATCGAAGGCGACGCCGATGTGCCCGCCTCCAGCGGCGCTGCCCGCACCACGCTGGAAAAAATCAGCACGCAGTGGAAGACGTTCGACCCGCAGGTCGTGCAGATTTTGTCGCAACGGAAAAACCTGGTGACCTTGAGCGAAAGCGTCAAGCGCATCAATTCCCTGAGTATCGATCTGCAGGAGGTTGCCGAGAAGCTCAACAGCCAGTTGATCGACAAAAACGCCAGCGTGCGCGAAGTGTCGCGCGCCAGCCACCTGGTCATGCTGAGCCAGCGTTTGCCGAAAAACGCCAACCTGCTGCTGTCGGCCGACCTGATCGATCCTGCAGTGGTGATGCAGCTGGAAACGGACACCACCTCCTTCCGTGACACGGTGCAGGGGCTGATGCAAGGCGTTGCCAGCCGCAATGAAGACAGCATGCTGACCCTGGAAGACCTGGGTGCCAACATGGGCGACATGGTCGAGGCGGTGGGCGAGGTGCTTGCCAACACGCAGCCGCTGCTGCAATCCAAATTGGCGGCCAACAACCTGTTCGTCGGCAGCGACAGCCTGCTGGCGGATGCGAGTCAGTTGTCGCAGGATTACCGTGCCGTCGGCGGCGCCGGGTATCTGTTGGCGGCCTTGTTCGCCCTGCTGGCGATCGGCTCGCTGGTGGTGCTGGGGCTGGTCAACATCAACGAAACCAAATCGCGGGCACGCAAGAGCGAAGAGGAAAATAGCCGCAACCAGGAAGCGATTCTGCGGCTGATGGACGAACTGGGCGAGCTGGCCGAAGGCAACCTCACCATCAACGCCAGCGTGACCGAAGACATTACCGGTGCGGTGGCCGACTCGATCAACTACACGGTGGAAGAGCTGCGTAGCCTGGTGCGCGGCATCAACAACGCCACGGTGCAGATGGATCAGGCGGCAAGCCAGGCGGGGCACGTCTCCGAGTCGCTGCAACATGCCTCGCGCCGGCAGTCTGAAGGAATCGAAGAAACCTCGGCTGCGGTGGTGAGCCTGGCGCAGTCGGTGCAACGGGTGTCGGGCAACGCCGCCGAGTCCGCCCGCGTGGCCGACCAGTCCCTGGCCGCAGCCGAAAAAGGCCAGCAGGCGGTGGCCAACGCCATTTCCAGCATGAACGGCCTGCGTGAGCAGATCCAGGAAACCTCGAAGCGAATCAAGCGCCTCGGCGAATCCTCGCAGGAGATTGGCGAAATTGT
>JAHJNP010000341.1 GCA_018820745.1 Gammaproteobacteria bacterium | reverse complement strand
TGATGCGATTCATGATCGTTGCGCTGTCGTTCTACGGCATGTCGACTTTCGAAGGCCCGATGATGTCGCTGAAGGAAGTCAACGCGCTGAGCCACTACACCGATTGGACCGTCGGCCACGTGCACTCCGGCGCACTGGGCTGGGTGGCGATGATTTCCTTCGGCTCGCTGTATCACATGATGCCCAAACTGTGGGATACCAAGATCTACAGCAACAAGCTGGTTGAAGCGCACTTTTGGCTCGCCACCATCGGCATCGTGCTGTACATCGTCGCGATGTGGATTTCCGGCATTACCCAGGGCCTGATGTGGCGTGCGTTCGACGAGTTCGGCAATCTGCAGTACTCGTTCGTCGAATCCGTTGTGGCGATGATGCCCTTCTACGCGATGCGTGCCATCGGCGGCATGTTCTTCCTCACCGGCACCGTGCTGATGACGTACAACATGTTCATGACCATCCGCCAGGGCAAGCGTGAAAGCGCCGCGCTGGATGCCCGGTTGGCCGCCAAGATGGCACATGCCTGATTCAGGGACGATACAAAATGAACTTCAACTTCAAACACGAATGGATTGAAACCAACATCGGCCTGATGGCCGTGTTGACCATGCTGGCGATCAGCGTCGGCGGCCTGGTGGAAATCGCACCGCTGTTCTTCATCGACAAGACCATCGAAAAGGTCGAGGGCGTGCGTCCCTACACCCCGCTGGAGCAGCGTGGCCGCGACATCTATCAGCGCGAGGGTTGCTACCTCTGCCACTCGCAGATGATTCGCCCGTTCCGCGACGAAAAGCTGCGCTACGGCCATTACTCGCTGGCGGCGGAATCGCAATATGACCATCCCTTCCAGTGGGGATCCAAGCGCACCGGACCCGACCTGGCTCGGGTGGGGGGTAAGTATTCCAACGAGTGGCACGTGCAACACCTGGTGGCGCCGCGTTCGATGGTGCCCGAGTCGGTGATGCCGAACTACCCGTGGCTGCAGTCGACGCTTCTGGATATCTCTGATACGACGAATCGCATGAAGGCATTGCGCAAGGTTGGTGTGCCGTATTCGTTGTCGCAGCCCGAGTACGATGCCAACGTGACACAATTCGGCGAGACCGTGGCACGCCAGTTGCACATCCCCGATGCGCAGGAGAATCTGGTCGAACAGGCCAACTTTGGCAACTACGACGGCGACCCTTCCGGTATTTCCGAAATGGATGCGTTGGTGGCCTATCTGCAAGTACTGGGCACCATGGTCGATTTCAGCAAATACACCGACGACGCGTTCGTCGAGTTCCGCTGAGCGTCACGGCAGGAGGCCAGGAAATGGAATGGTTGATGTGGTTTTCCAGACCCGAAAACACCAAGCCCCTGGCTCTGATCATTTTTTTCGTCACCTTTATCGGCATCGTGATCTACGTCTACGGTAGCAAAAAGCGAAGCGCGAAACTGGAGTCCTACCGCGACATCCCGTTTCTCGACGACCAGCCAGGCGATCAAGACGGCACGAAGGACAAGAATGAGCGAGCAAAAACTTCAATCTCAAACGGTTCAAACCACAGGTCACGCCTGGGACGGCGACCTGCAGGAATACAACAATCCGCTGCCGGTGTGGTGGGTCTACACGTTTTACGCCACGGTGGTGTTCGCCCTCGTGTACTGGACCATCTATCCTTCGTGGCCGTTCGGCAAGGGCTGGATCGGCGGCGTTTCGAACATCACCTACGTCAACAGCGAGGGCGAAACCAGGACGCACAGCTGGAACACCCGCGCCCTGCTCATGACTGACATGAACCAGGCCGCGGTCGCGCAAAAGCCCTACTTCGACAAGGTGGCGGCGATGCCCTACGAGCAGATCGCCCAGGATCCGGACATGAGCGGCTTTATTATTTCCGCGGGCAAGTCGCTGTTTGCGGAAAACTGCGCGGCCTGTCACCAGGCAGGTGGGCAGGGGGTGATCGGCTTCTTCCCCAACCTGACCGATGACGACTGGCTCTATGGCGGCTCGTACGAGAAGATTCACGAAACCCTGCTGGGCGGCCGCCGCGGCTACATGCCGGCCTTCAGCGAAGTGCTGAACGGCGAGCAGATCGACCAGCTGGCGAACTACGTGGCCAGCCTGTCGGGCATCGGCCACGACGCCGACAAGGCGACTGCGGGTGATGTCCTGTTCCATAGCGAAACAGCAGCTTGTTTCTACTGCCACACCAGCGATGCAACGGGACGCCAGGACATGGGCGCGCCCAACCTGACCGACAACATCTGGCTGTGGGCCGACGTACCGGCCGCCAGCACCGCCGAGGGCAAGGTGGCAGCGATACGTGGCGTCATTTCCGGCGGCCTCAACAAGGGCGTGATGCCGGCCTGGTCCGGTCGCCTGACGCCTGAACAAATCAAGGTTCTGACGGTCTATGTTCATGAACTGGGTGGCGGGCAGTAGGGCCGCCGGCTGACGCGATGAGCCAAGCCCCCGTTCACGGGGGCTTTTGCTTACTACCCACTCAACCGGCCACACCATGCAAACAGGTCTAGAAGACCAACTCGGGCTCTACCAGAAACGCATTCCTATTTTCACCCGTTCGGTGAAGGGGCGCTTTCGCCGTTTCAAGACCTCGGTGCTGGTGCTGGCCTATGCAATTTACTTTCTGCTGCCGTGGCTGCCATGGTCGCGGCTGGATGCCCCGGCACAGGCGGTTTTGTTCGACCTTCCGGGTCGCCGCTTCCTGATCTTCGGGCTGACGGTCTACCCGCAGGATGTCATCTGGCTGGCGCTGCTGCTGTTCATCGCCGCCATCCTGCTGTTCTTCGTCACCGGGCTGGTCGGGCGCGCGTTCTGCGGCTATTTCTGCTTCCAGACCCTGTGGACCGACTTCTTCATCTGGATCGAACACAAGGTCCAGGGCGAGCGTCCGGCCCGGGTGCGCCTCTACCGGCAGCCCTGGGACCGCGAAAAGGTCCTCAAGGTCGGCGGTACCCACGCCCTGTGGCTGCTGGCGTCGTTGTGGACGGGCCTGACGTTCATTTTCTATTTCGCCTACGCGCCGCAGCTGCTGGTGGACTTCTTCACCGGCCAGGCCGCGGCCGCCGCCTACATCACGGTTGGCATCCTGACGCTGTCGACCTACGTCGCGGCAGGCCTGATGCGCGAGCAGATCTGCACCTATGTCTGCCCGTATGGCCGCTTCCAGAGCGTGATGTACGAACCCGAGACCCTGGCCGTGCATTACGACGCCCGGCGCGGCGAAGCCGCACACGGACGGGCCGCCGCGCGCGCCGGCCAGCGCACCCTGGCGGAGCGTCACGAAAAGGGCTTGGGCGACTGCGTCGATTGCGGCTTGTGCGTGCAGGTCTGCCCGGTCGGCATCGATATCCGCGACGGCCTGCAATACAAGTGCATCTCGTGCGGGCTGTGTATCGACGCCTGCAATACCATCATGGATTCGTTCAATTTTCCGCGCGGCCTGATCCGCTACGATTCGGAAAGGAATCTGGCCTCGCCCACGCCGGCGGCGCCGACGCTGAAGTGGAAGCGGCTGAAAACCATCGGCTACGGGGTGGCGCTGGTGCTGATGAGCACCTATCTGGTCTACAGCGTGGCCACGCGCGGCAATTTCGACCGCGCCGTCAACCAGATCCGTCAGCCGCTCTACGTTGTGCTGTCGAACGGCGACATCCGCAACCGCTACCAGATCCGCATCACCAACAAGGCATCGCAGGAGCAGACCTATGTGATCAGCGCGCGCGGCATCCCGGCCGCTGCGCTCGATCTCGGCAATTTTAGCGAAGTCACCATCAAGTCCGGTCACAGCGCGCTGGTGCAGGCCAGCGTCCGGCTGCCCCCGGTGGTGGCGGCGCAAACACAGCAGTTCGAGCTGATCATTACGCCGCTTGGAAAATCGGCAGAAGCCCGCACCGAAAACGTCCGTTTCGACGCACCCGGGAAAAGACCATGAATACGATGACCACACTGTTTGGCGGCCTGGCTGCAGTGTTTGCCCTCTATGTGATGGGCGGTGCCCTCCGCAGCCTGCCCCCGATTTTGCGCGCGGTGTTGGCGGGGCTGATCCCACTGCTCGCCTATTTCGTTCTCATCATCGGCCGCTGGCCGGGGCTGGACGTGGTGGCCATGCATATCTCGGTATTTCTCGCGGCGGGGCTGGTGCTGTTCGCAGTGACCCAGTTCCGTCGGCGTAGCGTCGGCCGCATGCACTGGGTGCCCAAGCTCTTGACGGCGTTTTTTCTGGGCCTCGTCGTGGTCAACGGCAGCCTGCTTTACATCGCCACCAAGGGACTGCCCGACCCGCTGGCCCGCTGGTGGCTGGGCAGCGATGGAACCGCGGTTTACAGCGGTTTTTCCGGGGTGGTGACGCATGGACAGGCGGCGGCCAAAGCGGTTTCGTCCGAACTGTCCCAGGCGCAGCGTGAGTCGGAACTCGGCTGGCAGGTCGAAGTCGTCGGCCTCGACGGCAACGATCCCCAGCGTGCGATCCAGGTCCGCGTCAAGGATCGCACCGGCCTGCCCGTCGATCGCATCGAGGCAGAACTGCGCCTGCAACGCCCGGGCGCCGTCGAGCCTGCGCTCGTTTTGCCGCTTGCCGCACTTGATGCCGGCACCTATGGCGGGGTGCTGCGCCTGCCCGCCAGCGGACGCTGGCTGGCCGAACTGCGCCTGCTGCGTGGCAGCGACGTGCACTATCAGCTCATCCAGGAGCTGGTCGCGCCGTGAGCGGCATCATGGGGTTTTTGTTCCTGCTGTCCGGCATCTTTGTGCTGCTGATTGTCGTGGGCGTGTTCTGGTCGATCAAAAGTGGCCAGTTCGACGACATGGAAGGGCCGGCCGAGCGCATTCTGATGGACGACGACGACCCGTTGTTGCCGACCCACCGCTTGAGCCGTCAAGACGGAAACCCGGACGGGAACGAGTACCCAAAAGGGCACAAGTACCCAAAAGGGCACAAGTAAACTAAAATTCACCAACTTTTATGGAGTGCGCACGATGAAACAACTTTTCACTTTTCAGGGTTTCCCCATGGTGGTGGTAACCGGCCTGATCATCTGGGCATGGGTCAGCCTGCTCTCGGTTTTGATCGCCTCGTTTTTCTGATTGACTGCAGCTCCAATGAAAACGCCCCGCAATGCGGGGCGTTTTCATTGGAGCGCGCCGAACTTTATGCTGGAATCAGGGCGCGCATTTTTTGCAGCGCGCGTGCTTCGATCTGGCGAATGCGCTCGGCGGATATGCCGTATTCAGCGGCCAGCTCATGTAGCGTCGCCGTTTCGCCTTCGGCCAGCCAGCGCGCCTTGATGATGTGGCGGCTGCGCTCATCGAGGTTTTCCAGCGCGGTGGTCAGGCCGGTATGGCGCAGGCGCTCGGTCTGCTCGCGCTCCAGCAGCTGGGCCGGGTTTTCGTCCGGGCTCGCCAGATAAGCCAGCGGGCTGTAGCCTTCCTCGCCATCATCCACCGTCGGATCGATGGAAACGTCATGGCCCGACATCCGGGTTTCCATTTCCAGCACGTCCTTGCGGCTGACGTTGAGCTCGCGCGCCATGGCGTCGGCTTCCTTGAGCGTCAGTGCATTGAGCGACTGTTTCAGGCTGCGCAGGTTGAAGAACAGCTTGCGCTGCGCCTTGGTGGTCGCAACCTTGACCTGACGCCAGTTCTTCAGCACGTATTCGTGGATTTCGGCACGGATCCAGTGCAGCGCGAATGACACCAGGCGCACGCCCCGTTCCGGGTCGAACCGCTTCACGGCCTTCATCAGGCCGACATTGCCTTCCTGGATGAGGTCGGCCTGGGGCAGGCCGTAGCCCACATAATGGCGCGCCACGCTGACCACCACGCGCAGGTGCGATACCACCAGCTGACGGGCAGCCTCGACGTCCTGTTTGTCGTGCCAGGCGCGCGCCAGCCGCTGCTCGTCTTCCAGGGTGAGCATGGGGTAGCGATTGACGGTCTGGATATAGCTGTCCAGGCTGTACGCAGCGGGTACGGGTAAGGATATCGTTTGATTCATACGTGTAAAAACTCCTTTGTTGGCATTTTAGCACTCGCATTCTGAGAGTGCTAAGGCCGTTCAGGGTTCCGCAAAAAGGGCAATCAGCGCGCAGCTTCGACCTGGTGCAGCGCCCGCGTCACCGAGAGCCAGGCGCCGAGCCAGCCAAACAGGGTGGTGAGGCCGAGCACGGCGACAATCTCGATCGCGGTCGGCGGCAGCAGATGAAAGGCCGACCCGTACAGGCCGGCCAGGTGTTCGACCGGTGCACGCAATAGCGTCCCGACAACGGCCAGCACCCCGCCTGCCGCCAGTCCGCCCAGCAGGCCCTGAAGCGCGCCCACATAGAGAAAGGGGCGGCGGATGTAGCGGTCGGTGGCGCCGATCAGCCGGCTGACCAGGATTTCGTCGCGGCGGG
>JAHJNP010000031.1 GCA_018820745.1 Gammaproteobacteria bacterium | reverse complement strand
GAACCGGATGAATCGTCATTCCCGCGATCTTCTGCTTGGGCTGATTGGCGGCCGGCACGATGGCCTGCGTGAAGCCAAGCTTGGCGGCTTCCTTCAAGCGTTCCTGGCCGCGCTGCACCGGGCGGATTTCGCCGGCCAGGCCGACTTCGCCGAACATCACCAGCTTGTCGGGCAGGGGCTGGCTTCTGAGCGACGACACGATCGCCGCGAGCACCGCCAGGTCCGCCGCGGGCTCGCTGATCTTCACCCCGCCCACCGCGTTGACGAACACATCCTGATCGGAACACGCAATGCCTGCGTGGCGGTGCAGCACGGCGAGCAGCATGGCGAGCCGGTTCTGTTCCAGGCCGACGGACAGACGGCGCGGATTGGGCGACTGGCTGCTGTCGACCAGCGCCTGAATCTCGACCAGGAGCGGGCGCGTGCCTTCCTGCGTGACCAGCACGCAGGAGCCCGGCACCGGCGTGCCATGGTGCGACAGGAAGATGGCCGAAGGGTTGGATACGCCCTTCAAGCCCTTCTCGGTCATTGCGAAGACGCCGATTTCGTTCACCGCCCCGAAGCGGTTCTTGATCGCTCGCACCAGACGGAAACTCGATCCGGTATCGCCCTCGAAATACAGCACGGTATCGACGATGTGCTCGAGCACGCGCGGGCCGGCGATGGCGCCTTCCTTGGTGACGTGCCCCACCAGCAGAATCGCGCAGCCGCTCTGCTTGGCGTAACGCGTCAGCTGCGCCGCGCATTCGCGCACCTGCGCCACCGAGCCGGGCGCCGAGGTCAGGGTTTCGGAATACACGGTCTGGATCGAATCGATCACCGCGATGGCGGGCTTGATCGAGGCGAGATGGCTCAATATCGCTTCGAGCCGGATCTCCGGCAACACTGGCAGATGCGCTTCGGGCAACTGCAGACGGCGCGCGCGCAGCGCCAGCTGCTGCGCCGACTCTTCGCCGCTGACATAGAGCGTCGGCAGGCTCTGCGACAGCACCGCCAGCGCCTGCAATAGCAAGGTCGACTTGCCGATGCCGGGGTCGCCGCCAATCAGCACCACGCCGCCGGCGACCAGCCCGCCGCCGAGCACGCGGTCGAGTTCGCCGAGCGTGGTCGGAATCCGGCTCGCCTCGGCGCCCTCCACTTCGCCCAGCATCTGCACCTGGCTCGACGCCGCCAGCGCCTGGTAGCGCGGCTTGGCCGACTCGGCAATGGTCTCGACCAGGGTGTTCCAAGCGTTGCACGCCGGGCACTGGCCCTGCCACTTGGGGGACTGCCCGCCGCATTCGGTACAGGTGTAGATCGTTTTGGTTTTGGCCATCAGGCGTTGCTTCTTCTCGTCGAATGTCTGTTCACAGCCCGACCTCGCGTTGGTGGCGAATGGCGAGCGCGGTCACCACATCGCGGATTTCGTTGTAGCGATACAGCGCCATGTAGCCGGTTTTTCCACGCGAGATGACAAGCTCACGCAGTTGGCTTCCGCTTCGTCTGCCAATGTTGGGATGCTGGCGGAGGGTTTCTACCGCCGAAATAATAAGGGGAATGGTTTGTCTGGCGGCTGGCGCATCCACCTCGAGCAGAAATTCTTCCAGCCGATCCAGGTCGTCGAGTGCCTGCAGGGCATATACGACCGCCGTCATCGGTCAGTTCTTGACCGGTTTGGGACGTTTGACGGGTTTGCCTTCGAGCTTATCCAGCAGATATCGATGCACGTCTTCCATCGCATAAACTTCGCCAGTCCTCTGCATTTCCTGCTCTGCTTCCAGCGCCTCTGCGACAAACGCAGCGTAGGCCTCGGATTGCTCGACACGTTCTTCCAGTGCTTCGATCATCCAGGCATGGGGCGACTTTCCTGCCGCCGCGGCCAGCGGCACGATGCGGGTTTTGAGCTGCTCGGGCAATTTGAGCGTGGTGGTAGCGGCCATGACATTCCCCAACAAACAAGGTGTTACCAAAGTAGCACCGAATAGGGGAACCGTCAAATTCAGGCAGGGAACACGCCGGTCGACAGATAGCGGTCGCCGCGGTCGCAGACGATGGAGACGATGACGGCGTTCTCGACCTCCTTCGACAGCTGCAGCGCCGCCCACAGCGCGCCGCCGGACGAGATGCCGGCGAAGATGCCTTCCTCGCGCGCCAGCCGGCGGGTGGTTTCCTCGGCGTCCTGCTGGGAAACGTAGATCATGCGGTCGACGCGGCTGGGGTCGCAGATTTTCGGCACGTACTCTTCCGGCCATTTGCGGATGCCGGGAATCTGCGCGCCCTCGGTCGGCTGCACCCCGACGATCTGGATCGCGGGGTTCTGTTCCTTGAGATAACGCGAGCAGCCCATGATGGTGCCGGTGGTGCCCATGCTGGACACGAAGTGGGTGATCTTGCCCTCGGTGTCGCGCCAGATTTCCGGGCCGGTGGTGCGGTAGTGCGCGTCCGGATTGTCGGGGTTGGCGAACTGGTCGAGGATCTTGCCGATGCCCTGCTTTTCCATCGCGATGGCGAGGTCGCGCGCGCCTTCCAT
>JAHJNP010000340.1 GCA_018820745.1 Gammaproteobacteria bacterium | reverse complement strand
GCACGGCCAGCAGGTCGGCGACGTTGCCGCCGAGCATGCGCTCGAGCGCGCTTTTGCCGCCAAACAGGGGCGCGGTATTGGGCTTCTTCACCCAGGCATCGGCCGCTGCCGTTGACGGCAGCAGCACCTGCAGCGCCTTGTAGATGCCCAGCAGGTAGGACAGGCGCTCGAGGGTGTCGCGCTTGAGGTCGGCGCTGCCCGGGTCGGCTTTCCACTTGAAGAAGGTGGAGCGGCCAGGCGCGCCCAGCAGCACCATCTGCTCGTCGGTGTTGAGCCCCCAGTCGCGCGCGATGTTGAAGAACGCGCGCAGGCCTGCGGCGGAAATCTCGCGGCTGCTCGGTTTGTTGTGGGCCTTGACGGCCTGGGCTGTGTTTTGCATCGTGCCTCCACGACAGTGTCGTTTTGTACTGATGATGCAAATTTAGTCCATTTATGGACTTTTTGCAATGCGCGTCCAGCTTCACCCCAGGCAGTTGCGAATAATCGGCAGTCCTTTCCAGATCAGCAGCCCCAGCATGACCAGCAATACCAGCCCAAACAGCAGTTTGAGATGTTTACGCAACAACACCAGCAGGCCGGCACCGAGGATGAAACCGGAGACGTAGAGTGTGGTGCGGTTCCACCTGGCATCGGCCAGGGGGCTGGCCAGCAAGATGGTGGCGGCTGCGGCCATGGCCATGGCGTACAGGCTGACGAACACCCTGCCCTTTTTAAGCAGGGCGCGCACCAGGATGTCCAGCACCAGCAGCGGGGTGCGCACGGTGGCGAACACGCCGCGCAGCCACTTGATGCCGGAGCCCTTGCCCGACAGGGCGGATACCGCCACCGCGGCGGAGCGGGTGGCCATGACGGTGAAGCGGTCGGTGCCCGCTTCTTCCAGAATTTTTTCTTCGCCGACCCTGGCGCCTTTGAACAGCTCGATCAATTGTTCTGCGGGCAGGTCGGGGGCGACGTTGATCTTTTGCCGCAGCCAGGGAAGCGTGCGGAACCATTTTTCGGCATCGGGAAACAGCTTGCCGCGAAACCGTTTCAGAAACTTGGGGCCGTTGCTGCTGGGGTCGGCGCCGTCCAGTTCGTCGTCGCCCACGGCGTCGGCCAGGGCGGGCAGTTCATGGCGCAGGATGTCGAGGTGCAGCCGCTCCAGCACCATGGCGCTGCATTCGGGCAGCTGCTCGGGCAGGCCGTCGGCCGTGTCCAGAAAGACGAGCTCGCGGCGCATGGCGGGCAGCCGCTTGTCCCACAGCGACTGCAGCAGGGCGAGGTCGTCTGGCAGCGCCCTGCCATCGAGCACGGCGCCGCGCAACAGGTTCAACACGGTGTCGGCGCCGGTGTCGGGCTGGGGGGCACTGCCCGGTTCCCGGCCGTATAGCCGGGCCAGGCGGGACGGATCGAGCAGGATGCGGATGATGCGCTCGGCGCCGTCCAGACGCCCGAACATCCAGTCGTTGATGCGCCACGAGCGTTTGTAGAACGCCCCAAAGTGCGCCACCTGCACCCCCGCCAGTTTCTGATCGAGCTGGCTGGGCCCGCCAAAGGCGGTGGGCACGTTGGCGCTGAATTGAATCAGTTCCAGGTATTGGTCCTGGGTGACGTCGGCGCCAAAGGCGTAATGCACCACTTCCAGGGTGAGCAGACGCTGCCAGGCCGCGTGCAGGTCGGCGGGCACCGGGGCAAGAAAATTCAGCAGGGTGCTGAGTTCGGCGTACGGCTCGGCCCGGCGCGGCGAGACGCCCAGGGCAAGCACATTGCGCAGCAGGGGCATGCTCGCCAGGAACAACTCGCCGATCTCCTGGGCCAGGGCGGCGAACGCGCGGGGTGGCCGCAAGGAAGCGCCGTCACCCAGCGCCTGATCAAACATCGCCACCCACCCCCGCAACTCGGTGCGCAGCCGGTCCGGCAGCTGTGCATCGCCGCCGCCCCGCTCCAGCTTCGCCAGGACGGGGGCCAGCTCGGTTCCGCGGTCCAGCCAGTAATCATGATCGAGGCGGCGCAAACGGGTGAGTTTGGTCACCAGGTCGTAGGCTGTGCGCCGGGCCTGCATCAGCGCCTGCCAGTGCGCCTCGGTGGTTTCGCTGCGGCGGGCCGGCACCAGCGCCACGCCCCGGCGCAGCAGGTCCAGCAGCGCGGACATGACGTTTTTCAGGGTGAAGAGTCCCCAGTGCCATTCTGTCTGGTCCGCTGCATCGGCAAGGCTGTTCGGCAGCCAGGGAATATCCTTCAACTGCT
>JAHJNP010000339.1 GCA_018820745.1 Gammaproteobacteria bacterium | reverse complement strand
TCGAAATACAGGTGCATGGCGTCGGCGCGGGTGAGCAGCAGGTACACGCTCAAGCCGTACGCCGCGCTGGTGCCCACCGCCACCAGGAGATCCATGTTGCCGCTGCCGGCGCGCAGCGCCTTCCAGCCGGCGCGGTAAAAGCGCGCGCCCAGCCAGAACTGCACCGGCGTCGCGAGCAGCCATTGCAGCCAGCCCGGCAGCATCCAGTGCGCGCCGACGAGGCTGCCGAACATGGGAACGATGAGCGGCAGCGACAGCCCCATCGCCAGCGCCACCGGCCACCAGTCGGGCAACGCGCGACCTTGCGCGACCGGCGCCTCGCCTGTGGGTTGCGGCAGCTGCGCGCCATAGCCGGCGCGCTCCACCGCGGCGATCAACGTGGCCGCCGAGATGCCCTGCGCCACCTTGACCGTTGCCTGTTCGGTGGCGAGGTTCACGCTGGCGTCGAGCACGCCCGGCACCTTGGCGAGCGCTTTTTCCACCCGTGCCGAACAGCTGGCGCAGGTCATGCCGGTGATGTCGAAGGTGACGGATTCGGTCGGCACGCTGAAGCCGGCTTTTTCGATGGCGCGCTGGACCGACGCGGCATCGGTCTCGCCGGATACCGTCGCGGTCTCGGTCGCCAGGTTCACCGTGGCATCGGTCACCCCCGGCAGTTGCCTGAGCACCTTTTCCACCCGCGCCGAACAGCTGGCGCAGGTCATGCCCTGGATGCCGACGGAAAGGTGCGGGGGGGGGGAGGCGGTCATGGTGTTTGGCATGCGAAGGGTGATTGCACCATAGACCTTGCCGGACTGGAAAGGTTACGGATTGAAGGCTTGTTGCACGTTACGCCTTGCGCCTGGCAAAGGCGGGCGCCGTCAGCGGCGGACGGTAGCCAGGGGATAGTCCTTCGGCAGCAGCACCCACATGCGGCCGCGCTGCTTCATGCGGCCGGCGAGTTCGCCGGCCTTGTCGCCGAAGCCCCAGAAAAAGTCGGCGCGCACGCCGCCGCGAATGGCGCTGCCGGTGTCCTGCGCCATCACCAGCCGGTTCAGCGGCCGCGCCGAATTGGGCTGGGTGGTGGCGAGGAAGACCGGCGCGCCGAGCGGAATGAAGCGCGGATCGACGGCGATCGAGCGGCCGCCGGTCAGCGGCACGCCGAGCGCGCCCAGCGGGCCGGACAGGCCGTTGGGCAGTTCGCGGAAGAACACGAAGCTGGGGTTGCTGGCGAGCAGCGCAGGCAGCTTGTCGGGGTTCTTCGCGCCCCAGTTTTTGATGCCCTGCATCGACGCCTGCTCGAGCTTCAGCTCGCCGCGCTCGACCAGCAGCTTGCCGATCGACAGGTAAGGATGGCCGTTCTGGTCCGCGTAGCCGACCCGTATGTGCGAGCCGTCCGGCAGCTCGATGCGACCCGAGCCCTGGATCTGCAGGAAGAAGAGGTCGACCGGGTCTTCGGCCCAGGCGATGGGTTGTCCCTTGAAACCGTTGCCCGCCGTCTCGATGTCCTTGCGGGTGGGGTAGGGCAGCAGCTTGTTGCCGACCAGCCGCCCGCGCAGGCGCAGGCCCTTCAGTTCTGGATGGACGCTCGCCAGTTCCACCGAGACGAGGTCGTCGGGGGCGGCGTAGAGCGGAAAGCGCGCCCGCGCGGTGCGCACGCGATCGCCTTTCAGCAGGGGTTCGTAATAGCCGGTCACCATTCCCTCGATGCTGCCGTCGTCCGCAGTGGCCTGGTAGGGCTGGAAACGCTGCTCGAAAAAGGCGCGGGCCGTCGCGTCGTCGGGCGCGCCCATCGCGGCCGCCTCGCTGCAGACCGCCTGCCACGCGGTGCGCTTGACCAGCGTGGAACAGCTTTGCAGAAAAGCGCTCCAGGTTTCGCTGACCGCGTCGTCCTGCCAGGCGGTTACGGCCGCCCAGCTGACCGGCTTGAGCAGAGGGTAGGCCACCGTCGGCGTGGGGATGAGTGCGGGCGGGGGGACGGGTTCGGGCACCGGTTGCGGCACCGGCGCCGGCATGGGCGGAGGCGTCGGCGTGGGGGGGGGTGCGGGCGGTTCCGCGGGCGGTTGCACCGCACAGGCTGACAACAACAGGGCGAACAGCCACGGGCTTGCGCGTAACAGCATCACGGGTGAAGATGGCTCAGATTAAAAACACGCGTCGAGTATAACAATGGGGAGACTGTCTTAATGGAGACTCAGGGACTGGGCTGGTTGCTGCTGGAAGCCGGGATTGCGCTGAGCCTGTTCGTGTTTATCGTGTGGTGGACGATGAAAAAATAGGGTCGGGGATCAAGGGAGTCCTGGCCCCTGTTCAGTGCAGCACCCTGGGCATCGACAGCGTGAAAACGGGGATCTCGGCGTCGAACTTGTTGCCGTCTTCCGCCACCATCTGATAGGTGCCGCGCATGGTGCCGACCGGCGTTGCCATCGCGGTGCCGCTGGTGTATTCGAAATGCTCGCCCGGCCGCAGCAGCGGCTGTTCGCCGATCACCCCGAGGCCCTTGACTTCCTGGGTGACGTTTTCCGCGTCGGTGATGATCCAGTGGCGCGAAATCAGCTGCGCGGACACGGTGCCGGTGTTGGAGATGGTCACGGTGTAGGCGAACACGTAGCGATCCGCCGAGGGGTCGCTCTGCTCGGCCAGGTACGCCGTGTCGACGTTGATGCTGATCTGGTATTTATTGCCTTCGGCCACGGTTTTGCTCGACGGAATGGAATGCACGAAGTGTAACGCAATGGCGCGGTGGACTTAACAGGCTATTGAAAAACGCCCGTTGCGGCTGCCGGAAAGTTCTTTAAACGACCTGTTAAGCTAAAATGGTCGGGTTTCCCAAAATTTCCCGGAGCTTCCCATGACTTACCGCATCGCCCCGTCCATCCTGTCCGCCAACTTTGCCAAGCTGGGCGAGGAAGTCGACAACGTGCTCGCCTCCGGCGCCGACATCGTTCACTTCGACGTGATGGACAACCACTACGTGCCCAACCTCACCATCGGCCCGCTGGTGTGCGAGGCGCTGCGCAAGCACGGCGTCACCGCGCCGATCGACGTCCACCTGATGGTGAAACCGGTCGACCGCATCATTCCCGACTTTGCCAAGGCGGGCGCGACCTACATCACCTTCCACCCGGAAGCCTCTGAGCACGTCGATCGCACCATCGGCCTGATCAAGGAAAACGGCTGCAAGGCCGGCCTGGTGTTCAACCCCGCCACCCCGCTCGACGTGCTGGAATACACGCTCGACAAGATCGACATGGTGCTGCTGATGTCGGTCAACCCCGGCTTCGGCGGCCAGAAGTTCATCCCCTACGTGCTCGACAAG
>JAHJNP010000338.1 GCA_018820745.1 Gammaproteobacteria bacterium | reverse complement strand
GCGCGAACTCGGCCATGCGTTGATAGGTCTCGCGCGAGTCGATGAGGATGCGGGTGGTGTCGCGGTTGACGAAGTCGCGCAGCACGCGCAGCGACAGGTCGAGGTCCTGATACAGGAGGCACGGCACCTCGCAGTTGCCGCGCGCCTGGATGTTGCTCCACAGCCGCCGCAGGTAGTCGATGTCGGCCTGCATTTCGACGTCTTCTGCGGTTTCGGCCATGGTGCGCACGATGAAGCCGCCGGTGGCGTCCGCCGGCATCAGCCGGTGCAGCTTCTGGCGCAGCTGTTCACGCTCTTCCTCGCCTTCGATTTTCTGCGAAATACCGATGTGGCTTTCCTGCGGCAGATACACCAGATAGCGCCCGGCGAAACTGATCTGGGTGGACAGCCGCGCGCCCTTGGTGCCGATCGGATCCTTGACCACCTGCACCATCAGGCTCTGGCTCTCGTGCAGGATCTGCTCGATCGGGCGATCCGGCTCGCTGCCATGGCGCTCTTCCCAGATGTCGGCCACATGCAGGAAGGCCGCGCGCTCCAGGCCGATGTCGATGAACGCCGACTGCATCCCCGGCAGCACCCGCACCACGCGTCCCATGTAGACATTGCTCACCAGCCCGCGACATTGGGCGCGCTCGATATGCAGCTCCTGCACCGAGCCCAGGTGCAGCACGGCAACACGGGTTTCCTGCGGGGTGACGTTGACAAGGATTTCTTCGCTCATGGTGGGATGGCCCGCAATCTTCAGACGGCGAGACCGAAAGCTCTCAATAAAACGGCAGTTTCATATAACGGCAAACCCATGATGCCGCTGTAGCTGCCGTCGATATGTTCGGCAAACGCGCCGGCCCGTCCCTGGATGGAGTAGGCGCCGGCCTTGCCAAGGTATTCGCCGGTTTCCAGGTAGCGCGTGATGGCGGCGGCGTCGAGGTTGGCGAACCTGACCCGGCTGGTCGACAGGCGCATTTCCAGCCGGTCTTCATGCTGCACCGCTACCGCGGTGTGCACCAGGTGTTCGCGCCCGGACAGCCGGGTCAGCATGGCCGATGCCTCGGTGCGCACGGCCGGCTTGCCGAGGATGGCGCCGTCCAGTTCAACCACCGTATCCGCACCCAGCACCGGAAAGCGCAGCAGGTGGCGGCTATCCACCGCATGCCAGCCGCAGGCGGCCTTTGCGGTCGCCATGCGCTGCACAAAATCGGGCGCGGCTTCGCCCGCGTTCGGGGTTTCGATGACGTCCATGCGGCCGACCACGGCACGCAGCGGCAGCACGTCGTAGGCAACCCCGATCTGCTTGAGGAGCTCGCGCCGCCGCGACGATTGCGACGCCAGGTAAATCCGTTTATCAACCAGCATGTTCGTTGTTTTCCTTAATCACGATGGTAAGGATGCCCCTTGATGATGCATACGGCACGATACAACTGTTCGACCAGCATTACCCGCGCCAGCGCGTGCGGCAAGGTCAGTTTCGACAGCCCCAGCAATTTGCCCGCACGCGCTTTCACGCTGTCGGCAAGGCCGTCCGCGCCGCCGACCACGAACGCCGGCGACACCCCCTCGGCCATCCAGCCCTCTAACCAGGCGGCCAGTTCGCGCGTGCTCACTTGCGTGCCGCGCTCGTCGAGCACCACCGGCACACAGCCGGCAGGCAGTGCGGCCAGGATGCGCTCGGCCTCCAGATGCCGCGCCCGTGCACCGTCCTCCCCGGCCACGCGATGGCCCGGCTTGATCTCGGTCAGCGCGAGCGGCAGATCGGACGGCATGCGGCGCGCATAGTCGTCATAGCCCGCGTTGATCCAGCCGGGCATCTTGTGGCCGACGGCGATCAGGTGCAGTTTCACCTGGCGGGCCAGGTGCAGTTGCACCCGGGAAAGCGCTGAACAATTCTGTCATCGCGAGGAGCGAAGCGACGTGGCAATCCATAAACATTTGATTTCGCCACTACTCTGGATTGCTTCACGAGTTTATGCCCTCTGGGTGCTCGCAATGACGGGAATTGATTTATTCAGCGTTTCCCTAGTGGTCCGCTTGTATATGCCGGGCGCGTGCGGCTTCGGCCGCGCCCCACAACTCCTCCAGATTGTAATGCGTGCGCGTGGCGGGCAGCATCACGTGGACGATCACGTCGCCGAGGTCGAGCAGCACCCATTCGCCGGTCTCTTCGCCTTCCGTGTTGCCCACGTATTCGCCGGCTTCCTTCATCTTGATCCGCACATTGTCGGCGAGTGCGCGCGTTTGACGATTGGACGTGCCACTGGCGATCACCATGCGCTCGAACAGCGAGGTGAGCTTGCCGGTGTCGAGCACGGCGTCTGGCAGCAGATACCGTGCGCTGCCGTGCCGTGCCAGGGTGTCGCGGATGGCGGTGGCCGAAATGTCCAGCGGCGTCATCTTCCGCAACAGCACCGAGCCGGCCGGGCCGGAGACCGGGCCGTCGACGGGTTGCCGTTGCGATACTTCGTTTTTCAAAATCTCCGGCATCACATCGGACTGTAGCAGCCGCGCGCCGGGACGCGCGGCCACCGCAATATGTGCCAGTTCGAACAGTTGTCGCCATTCGTGCCAAGTCGGCAACGCCAAAAACGCATCCGCCCCCAGCAGCAACCACAGCGGCTGCTCAGAACCCAGTTCGGCGCGCAAGGCCGCCAGCGTATCCACCGTATAGCTCGGACGCGGGCTTTCTACCTCGCGCGCATCCAGCTCAAAGCGCGGGTTGCCGGCAATCGCGCGGCGCACCATCTCCAGCCGGTGGGTGGCCACGGTGTGCGGCGCACCACGGTGCGGCGGCTGCCCGGCGGGGATGAACCGCACCCGCGCCAAGCCAAGCCCTTCGGCCATTTCCTCGGCCAGACGCAGATGACCGAAGTGAATGGGGTCGAAGGTGCCGCCCATCACACCGATGGCGGGATGGGCGTGAGGCGATAGGGGTGAGGGGTGAGACGGGTCGCCCAGATGAGCGCTCATGCGCCCGCCCTCACCCCTATCGCCTCACGCCTCACCGTTCTACTCACCCGCGTACGTGCCCGTCGCCCAACACTATCCACTTCTGGCTGGTCAACCCCTCGAGCCCGACCGGGCCGCGCGCGTGGATCTTGTCGGTGGAAATGCCGATTTCCGCACCAAGGCCGTATTCGAAGCCATCGGCAAAGCGGGTCGAGGCATTGACCACGACGCTGGCCGAATCGACCTCGCGCAGGAAGCGGCGCGCGCGGCCGTAGTCCTCGGTGACGATGGCGTCGGTATGCTGCGAACCGTGGGTGTTGATGTGGATCATTGCGGCATCGATATCATCGACCACCTTGACCGCGATGATCGGGCCGAGATACTCCTCGGTCCAGTCGGATTCCACCGCGGCCTTCAGCTTGTCGGCGGCGACGCCGGCGCCCTTGAGGATCGCCAGCGCTTCCGGACAGGCGCGCATTTCGACGCCCTTGCCGGCGAGCATGCGGCCGATCTCCGGAAGCGCGGCCGCGGCCACGCCGCGCGCCACCAGCAGCGACTC
>JAHJNP010000337.1 GCA_018820745.1 Gammaproteobacteria bacterium | reverse complement strand
GTCGGCACCGCTGACGGCAGGAAAATGGCACTACCTGACGGTCACCGTGGACAGCACGCTGAAGGTCTATATCGACGGCAAGCTGGCAGGCGAGGCGCCCGGCGCGGCGTTGCCTGCCGGGGCGCTGACCGTGGGCGGGGGCTACAGCGGCGAGCTGGATGAGGTGCAGTTGAGCGGCAAGGCGCGCGACGCGGCCTGGATCGCGGTGCAGGCGGCGCAAGGGCCGGCTGGCGCGCTGGTGGCACTGGGTGCGGACGAGGCCGGCGAAGGCGGCGATGAGGGCGGCATTTGGGGCACCTTGTTTGCGGCGCTGACCCTGGATGGCTGGGTCGCGATCGGCATTCTGGCCGTGATGCTGGTGATCGCGCTGTGGATCATGTACGTCAAGGCCATTTACGTTAACCACGTAGACAAGGCCAACCGCCTGTTCATGCACAAGTTCCGCGAGCTGTCGACCGACCTCGGGGCGATCGACAAGACGCATGGGATGGCGGACCAGTTCAGGCATTCCTCGCTCTATCGCCTCTATCACGTCGCCGCCGTCGAGCTGTCGCACCGTTTCAAGGACACCGATGCCGCACGCACGGTGGATAAAAGCCTGTCGCCGCAGTCGCTCGAAGCGATTCGCGCCAGCCTGGACACCGGGCTGGTCAAGGAAACCACACGCATGAACCAGCTGATGGTGCTGCTCACCATTGCGATTTCCGGCGGGCCGTTCATCGGGCTGCTGGGCACGGTGCTGGGGGTGATGATCACCTTTGCCGTCATTGCCGCCACCGGCGATGTCAACGTCGCGGCGATTGCGCCCGGTATCGCGGCGGCGTTGATGGCGACCGCAGCGGGCATGGCCGTGGCGATTCCCGCGCTGTTTGGTTACAACTATCTGAATTCACGCATCAAGGCCATCACGTCCGACATGCGCGTGTTCAACGACGAGTTGATTACCAAGCTGGCAGAAAACTACAGCCGCTGAATCGAAAACGGGTCAATAACAGGAGACCGCCATGCACATTCAGGACGACAACGAGCCTTACGACCAGATCAACGTGGTGCCGATGCTCGATCTGGCCTATGTGTTGCTGGTGATTTTCATCATCATGACCACCGCCTCGGTGCAGGGCATCAAGGTCAATCTGCCGAAGGCGAGCAACGCGCCCAGCCTGGCCAAGCCGCAGACCAAGGCGATCACGATTACCGATGGCGGGCAGATTTTTCTCGATACCTACCCGGTCAGCCTGGACGAATTACGCACCCAGCTTGGCGCGCTGAAAGCCGCCAATCCCGAACTTCCGGTGGTGGTCAAGGGCGACACCGTGGTGGAGTACGGCCGCGTGATGGAAGTGCTGGAGCTGCTGGGCCAGCTCGATATCACCCAGCTGGGTCTGGTGACGCAGAAGTTGGTGAAGTAAATGATCGAGGATGACGGCGACGAACCCGCCAAACCCGCTTGGGTACGCTGGGGCGCGGTTGCACTGGGCCTGACCATCGCTGTTCTGCTCGCGCTGTGGCTCAAGGACAGCTTGCAGTCGGGCAAGCCGTCGAAGCCGATGAAGCTGCAGCAGATCACCCTGGTGCGTCCGCCGCCACCGCCCCCTCCGCCGCCGGAACAAAAGCCGCCCGAGCCGGAGGTGAAGGACGAGGTGAAGATCGACGAGCCGCAGCCGACGCCCGAACCGCAGCAGACCGACGCGCCGCCGCCCGGCCCCGACCTGGGCGTGGACGCCGAAGGCAGCGGCAGCGGCGACGGCTTCGGGCTGGTCGGCAAAAAAGGCGGCGCGGATTTGATCGGCGGAAGCGGCAAAGGCAACCCGTGGGCCTGGTACGACGCCCTGGTGAACGAAGCCGTGAACTCGGCATTCCAGGCCGCGCTGGCGCGTGAAAAAGCGCTCAAGAACAAGCGCTACAAGGTGATCGTGAAAGTGTGGCTCGACAGCAGCGGCAAGGTGGAGCGGGCCCAGCTGGTCGACAGCACCGGCGATGCGAAGACGGATGAAGTTCTGAAGAATGCATTGAATGGCATGCGCGCCCTGCGCGACGGCCCGCCGGCGGACATGCCGCAACCGATGAAAATCCGCGTGACCTCACGCGCCTGAGAGCAAACAAGAGAACGGTATGACGATACGAAAGAAACTGCTGGCGATTGCCGTGGCTGCGGTGTGTTCGGGCAGCGCAGCGGCGGCGACCGGCGACGAGCGCGCCAGGGTCGAGATGCTGCATGAAACCACGCTGAACCTGATCCAGCTGCTGGTGGAGCAGGGCGTGCTGAAACAGGAAGCCGCCGATGACCTGCTGAAGAAGGCCGAACTGCGCGCCGCCGAAAAAACCGCGCAGGCCCAGGCCGCCGAAGCGGAGTCCGGCAAGAGCGTGGTGCGCGTGACCTATATTCCCGAAATCGTCCGCAACGAGATCCGCGAGCAGATCCGCGGGGAGGTGGTCGCGCAGGCGAAGCAGGAGCGCTGGGGCGACATCAACGCGGTGCCCGAATGGCTGGACCGGCTGAAATGGGAGGGCGACATCCGCCTGCGCTATCAGGCCGACCTGTTCGGTGACGGCAACGCGGCGCCCCCGATATTCCAGTCCATCGGCCAGGATCTCGACAACACGCAGGAAGACCGTCACCGCGAGCGGCTGCGCCTGCGGCTCGGCCTCAACGCCAACGTCGTGTCGGGCGTGGATGCGGGCATACGCATCACCACCGGCAACACGTCCGACCCGGTCTCGACCAACCAGACGCTCGGCACGTATGACAACAAATACAGCCTGGTGCTCGACCGCGCCTTTCTCAGGCTCACCCCGCTCGAAGGGCTGAGCATCAGCGGCGGCCGCATTCCCAACCCCTTCTTCAGCACCGACCTGGTGTGGGACGGTGACCTCAATTTCGAGGGCGTCGCGGCGACCTTCCGGCCGTGGCCGGACGCGGAGCGTGTCTGGCGGCCGTTCGTCACGGCGGGCGTTTTCCCGCTGCAGGAAGTCGATGAAAACGGCCTCGACGTGCGCGCCAAGGACAAGTGGCTGGTCGGCATCCAGGGCGGCACCGAGTGGATGCCCAGCCAGACGACGCGGATCAAGGCCGGGGCGAGCTACTACGATTACCGGAACATCGCGGGCATCCGTAACCCGGCACTGGACAACACGTTCTACGATGAAACCGCGCCGCGCTTCCGCCAGAAGGGCAATAGCCTCGTCAATATCGACAACGACATCAGCACCGCGACCAATCTGTGGGCGCTGGCGGCCGACTACCGCATCGCCAACCTGACCCTGGTGGCCGATTTTGCCTGGCAGGAGCCGCTGCACGTGATCGGCAGCGTCGATTGGGCGCGCAACGTCGGTTTCGATCGCGCCGAGATCCTGGCGCGCACCGGGCAGGACATCGAGCCGGAAACCGACGGCTACCAGGTCAAGCTCACCGTCGGCTATCCCAAGGTCAACGATTTCGAGAAATGGCAGGCCTTTGTCGGCTACCGCTACCTGGAACGCGATGCCGTGCTCGACGCCTTCACCGATTCCGACTTCCACCTCGGCGGCACCAATGCCAAGGGATTTTTCGTCGGCGGCTCCTACGGCCTCTACAAGAACACCTGGCTCGCGGCGCGCTGGATGTCGGCCGACGAGATCAGCGGCCTGCCGCTTTCCATCGACGTGTTCCAGCTCGATCTCAATGCCAGGTTCTAGAATCGCCTGCCTGCTGGCTGCGCTGGTTTCCGCCCCGGCGTGGGCGGATCAGCCCTGGGAGTCGGCCGAACTCGGCTGGCTGATCCGGTCGGAAGCGCCCCCGCTCGCGAGCGAGCGGACCTTGCGAGCGCCCGAGGCGTTCGCGCGCATCCAGGCCGACGGAAATGATGTCCAGCCCCAACCGGCGCAAGGCGAGGCGGCCAGGCTGCTGGACGCCGCCGCGCGGCAGGATGTGCCCACGGTGAAGGCCTTGCTCGAAGGCGGCGTCGGCCCCAATGCGCGCGATTACTGGGGCGACAGTCCCTTGATGGCCGCGGTGCGTCAGGACAATGTCGAACTGGTGCAGATTCTTCTCGATGCCGGCGCGGACACCGAGGCCCGCTGGCGGGGATACACGCCGCTCGCGCTGACTGCGATCAAGGGCAACTTGCCGGCGACCCGGCTGTTGCTGCGTGCCGGGGCAAACCCCAACCGCGCGAATGTCGAAGGCGATGCGCCCCTGCACGCTGCGATACGCAAGGGGCACGCGGACATCGTGAGCGCGCTGGCGGCGTCGCATCCCGACTTCCGGCGCTACGATCGCGACGGCCGCACGCCGCTGGCGCTCGCGACCACGATGGGGCAATACGCCATCGCCGACACCCTCGTCGACGCGGGTGCGCCGCTGGAAGCGGGCGACAAGTATGCCCATACGCCGCTGTGGCTTGCCTATACCTACAACGATTTCAAGATGGTGCGCCTGCTGCTGAAACATGGCGCCGATGCGGCCGGCCTGCCCGGCCCCCTGCCTGAGGAGGCAATCGAATGAAAATCCTTCCCTTGCTGCTGGCGATGCTGGCGCTGGCAACCTCGCCGTCCTGGGCGGCGAACGACAGCCGCGAAAAGCAGATGCTGCGTCGCATGCAGCAGCAGGTGCAGCAGCTCGACCGGGCGCGTGCGCAATCCGAGCAGGAAAAGGCCGAAGCCCTGACCGACAAGGAGGCGGCAGAGCGCGAACTGGAGAAAGTCCGCTCGGACGAAGCCGCCCGCAAGCGCCAGTTGGCGAGTGAACGCGCGGCGCGCAGCCGGGCCGAGACGGGTCTGAAAGCCTTGCAGGCTGAAAGCGATGCGCTGAAGGTGCGCCTGGCCGATACTGAAAAACGGCTGGCCGACAGCGTCGCCCTGCAGCAAGCCACTGCGCAGACCCTCGCTCAGGTCGAATCCGCGAAAAAACAGACCGAAGGCGCGCTGGCGGGCAAGGCGCACGCGCTGCAGGCCTGCCAGACCGACAACGGCCGGCTCTATGCCATTGGCCGCGAAATGATGGTCAAGTATCGGGATAAATCCTGCCAGGATGCGCTGGCGCAGGCCGAGCCCTTCACCGGGCTGAAAAAGGTCGAGGTGGAGAATCTGCTGGAAGCCTGGCGCGACCAGCTCGATCGGGAAAAAATCAACGCGGCAGGGCAGCCGTAAACTGCCCGCGCAGGCTGCTCTTGCACCATTGCCGCTCACCCCTTGTCGATAAAAACAGCCATCCAGTGCAGGCAGAACATTGGCGCCTGCGCCTATTGGTCACATTCCCCATGAGCGGATGCCCCGCTTGAACACCACTTGTGTCACCGGTTTCCTCCTGTAGTCCTGTGGCGGGGAGTTCGCTCCCCGCTATTTTTTTGCGTGCCCGGCCTGCCTGCCTGGCTCTGCAAGGCGATGGCTTCGACGGTGGAGTGGTCCGGTCACCGCTTCGTCATTTTCCGCTGCCGGGGGAATGCAGCCAGACCCGGTTCCAGGAAAAACCGGAGCCGTCACGAAACCGTAACAGTTAACCCCTATCGTAGCGTTCGCTGAACGAAGGAAGTCGTTCGTGCAGTTTTGCAATTGGATAAAAGTCCAAGCCCTCGTTACTTCATTGGAGATTAAGCACATGGTTCAGAAAAAAATTGTCGCCACACTCGGCTTCCTGGCCTGCTCTTTGGTCAGCCAGGTCGCGCTTGCCCAGGCCGTCAAGGTCGACCCCGCCCTGCCGTCGTACCAGAAGGCCAGCGGCGTGTCCGGCAACTTCACCAGCGTCGGCTCCGACACGCTGAACAACCTGATGACGCTGTGGGCCGAGACCTACAAGCGCAACTACCCGAACGTCAACATCCAGATCCAGGGTGCCGGTTCCTCGACCGCGCCCCCCGCACTGATCGAAGGTGCCGCCAACTTCGGCCCGATGAGCCGCATGATGAACGCCAAGGAAATCGAGGCGTTCGAGAAGAAGTACGGCTACAAGCCGACCCCGGTGCCGGTTGCGATCGACGCGCTGGCGGTGTACGTCAACAAGGACAACCCCATCAAGGGTCTGTCGATTCCCCAAGTCGATGCGATTTTCTCCGCCACCCGCAAGTGCGGCGCCCCGGCCGACATCACCACCTGGGGCCAGGTCGGCATGACCGGCGAATGGGCAACCCGCACCGTCGCCATTTACGGCCGCAACTCGGTGTCCGGCACCTACGGCTACTTCAAGTCCAAAGCAATGTGCAAGGGTGACTTCAAGCGCAACGTCGCCGAACAGCCGGGTTCCGCCTCGGTGGTGCAGAGCGTGACCGGCCAGCTTGGCGCCATCGGCTACTCCGGCATCGGCTACAAGACTTCCGGCGTGCGTGCGCTGCCCCTGGCCAAAAAGGACGGCGAAGCCTTCGTCGAACCCGATGCAACGCACGCCATCGACGGTACCTACCCGCTGGCCCGTGTGTTGTATGTCTACGTGAACAAGCGCCCGAACCAGCCGCTGGCACCGCTCGAGCGCGAGTTCGTCAAGCTGGTGCTGTCGAAGCAGGGTCAGGAAGTGGTGATCAAGGACGGTTTCGTGCCGATGCCTGCTGCCATGGCCGCCAAGGCGCTGGTCGATCTGGGCATCAAGTAAGCCTGTCGTTTATTCAGGCCGGACACTTCCACTGAATGTGGCCGTGTCCGGCTCGACACACCCACGGAGACTCAAATCATGCAGGAAAATAAACGAATCCTTTCTTACGCCCTGACGTCCGTGCTCGCGCTCGGCGTCATGAGCGGCTGTGCAACCCAGTCGAATACGGCCAAGGCCCCGGAGAGCAAGCCGACGGCAATGGCCCAGGCTATGGCGCCGGTGGCCGCGGCCCAGCCTGTTGCGGCGCCTACCCAGCACTACTTTCTGGTGTTCCATGAAAACGGCCGGATTTATCCGATTGCCGACGCCAAGAATTATCTGGCGTTCCTCGACGTCGACGAGCTGATCTACACCCGTACCCGTGTCGGCGCCGGCCCGGCAGGTGAGACCATCGTGTTCGGCATCCAGAAGGCGGAGTCCAAGGACCTGGCCAAGCCCTCTGTCGCCGAGCAGCTGTACGACGGCAAGCTCGAAGTCGCCGGCCCGTTCTACGGCGAGGTGGTCAAGGATGGCCGCTTCCATGTGTTCGGCACCTGGCAGGATTTCAAGGATTACCTCGTCAACAAGGAGATCACCTACACCTTCACCGAAGTCGGTAGCGGTCCCAAGGGTGAAACGGTGATCTATGCGATGAACAAGAAAACCAGCAAGGAAGGTCGGCCGGTTGCGCTGATCGAGGCCTTCAAACAGTTCCATCAAGTGAAATAAGGCGCTACGGCGCCGGCTTCGGGAAGGGTTGGGCGCAAGGCTCAACCCTCCTTCTTCAAGGCGCCGGTTCCGGCGTTGCGGCGCAAATAAAAGATAACGCGGTGAATCATGGAAAAGATCGAGTCCAACATCAGCAGGGTGGGCGGTTATACCGGCCAGCGCATGGCCAAGGACAAGCTGTTCAAGCATGTCATGACCTTTGGTGGCTTGAGTGTGATCATCGCCATCAGCGCCATCTTTTTCTATCTCGCGAGCGTCGTCGTGCCGATCTTCATGCCGGCACAGATGGACGATCTGCAAAAATTTCTGGTTCCCAAAGTCGTGCCGGCAGCCACTGTCCACCTGAGCTCGGAGGAACAGGCCGAAATCGGCGTGCGCATGTCGGATCGCGGCAATGTCACCTTTTTCGATTTGCGCGACGGCCGCATCATGGCCGAGGAAAAAGTCGCCCTGCCGGAGGGCGTTGACTTCAGCAGCTTCGCTGCAGGCGACCCGTCCCAGCAGGCCGTTGCTTATGGGCTGTCCGACGGGCGCATGCTGGTTCTGGAGCAGGACTTCAAGGTGACCTTCCAGGTGGATCCTGCCGATCACGAAAAGGATATCCGCACCATCACGCCGACCATTGCCTACCCGGCGGGGAGCGAGCCATTGCTGGTCGATGGGGCTGGCCGGGCGCTGAAGCGGCTGGCCGTGCAGCACAGCGGCGAGAACACCACGGCGGTCGCGCAGACCGAGGATGGCCGCCTGGTGATGGCTGCCTTCGAGGGCAGCAGCAACATGATCACAGGCGAAGTGACGACCGAGCGCTTCGGCATCGAATTGCCGCCGGTGCAGGGAGACATCAGCCAGCTCCTGCTGGAGGTCAAGCAGCGCGATCTGTATGTGGTGCATGACGGCCGCTTTGTCAGCCATTACGACGTCATGGACAAGCAATCCCCGCGGCTGGTGCAGACGGTTGCGCTGGTGCCGGAGGGTGAAACCATCACCGCGGCGACCATCCTGAGCGGCGGCTTCTCGCTCATCATCGGTACCGACACGGGCAAGGTGGCGCAGTGGTTCCAGGTGCGCGACGCTGACAACGTCAACCACCTGACGCATATCCGCTCGTTCAAGCCGATGGCCGGCCGGGTGACGACGATGGCGCCGGAGCATTTCCGCAAGGGCTTCCTGGTCGGTGACGACAGGGGCAATATCGGCCTCTATTACGCGACATCCAACCGCCTGCTGCTGACGCGTTCGACCGGCAGCGAGCCGGTGCGCGTGGTCGGCATCACGCCGCGCGCCAATGCCGTCATGGTCGAGAGTGCGGGCGAGACCATCCAGTCTGCCCGGGTGGAGAACGATTTCCCGGAGATTTCCTTCTCGGCCTTGTGGCAGAAGGTCTGGTACGAGAGCTACCAGGAACCGGAATACAACTGGCAGTCGTCCGCCGCGACCTCCGATTTCGAGCCCAAGTTCAGCGTCGCGCCGCTCACCTTCGGCACCCTGAAGGCGGCGTTCTACGCCATGCTGGTGGCAGTTCCGCTGGCGGTGCTGGGCGCCATCTTCGCAGCCTATTTCATGTCGCCCAAGATGCGCAGCGTGGTCAAGCCGTCGATCGAGATCATGGAAGCGCTGCCGACCGTGATCCTGGGCTTTCTCGCCGGCCTGTGGCTGGCGCCCTGGGTCGACAACAACCTCGCGGGCACGCTGATGGCGATCTTCATGCTGCCGTTCAGCTTCGTCATCGCGGCTTACCTCTGGCACCTGCTGCCCGAGCGACTCACCGCAGGAATCGGTGCAGGCTGGGAAGCCGCGCTGCTGGTGCCGGTCATCATTCTGGTGATCTACGCTGCCATTCAGCTGGGGCATCCGGTCGAGGCGGCCTTCTTCGGCGGCAACATGCCGCACTGGCTGACCAACGAACTCGGCATTACCTACGAGCAGCGCAACTCGCTGGTGGTCGGCATCGCCATGGGTTTCGCCGTGATCCCAACCATTTTCTCGATCGCCGAGGACGCGGTGTTCAGCGTGCCCAAGCATCTCACCTCCGGATCGCTGGCCCTCGGCGCGACGCCGTGGCAGACGCTGTTCTTCGTGGTGTTGTTGACCGCCAGCCCCGGCATCTTCTCCGCCATCATGGTCGGCATGGGGCGCGCGGTGGGCGAGACCATGATCGTGCTGATGGCCACCGGCAACACGGCGGTGATGGACCTTTCCATCTTTACCGGTTTCCGCACCCTGTCCGCCAACATTGGCGTTGAAATGCCCGAAGCGGCCGTGGGCACCACCCACTATCGCCTGCTGTTCTTTTCGGCCCTGGTGCTGTTCGCGTTCACCTTCGTGGTGAACACCCTGGCAGAACTGGTGCGTCAGCGCCTGCGCGAAAAATACAGCTCACTCTAACCTGCAAACCGCAGTTGACCGCTCAATACCCTCGCGAGAATTGCATGAAAACTGACTTTACAAAATTGGCTCGCCATCCACTTTGGGGTGAGTCCACTACGCACTCGCTGGCACGCCTGCCCGCGCGCCTGCCTTTGTCGCGCCTCCTTGCAGGCCCCGGCCTGCGGCGTCGTTGCTTCGTGGCAGTCACACGATCAGACGCACCATCGAGTGCGTCCAACTACGGTTTCCAGGTTTAAGAAAGAACCCCCATGCGTAACTGGTACAAGAGCGGAGAACCCTGGATCTGGACGACTGCCGGCGCGGTCGCCCTGTCGCTGATCATGGTGTACGGCGTGGTGTGGATGACGGCCGCACGCGGCCTGACCCATTTCTGGCCCAAGCCGGTCGCCGAGGTCACTTATCAGGGGCGGGATGGTTCCACCTCGCGCCTGATCGGCGAGATACGCGAGAAGGAGGAGGTGTCGCTCATCCGCCTGCGCGAGCAAGGCTACGAGGTCGATACCCAGGACCTGTTTGCCGAACGTTATCTGCTCAAGCTGGGCAACAAGGACATCACCGGCGTCGATTTCAAGTGGTATCCGGCGCCGTTGCTGGGTGAATTCACTTACCCCAAGGATCTGCTTGCCATCGAACGGCGCGAATGGGGCAACTTCTACGGCCACCTGAAAGCGGTCAAGGAAGCCGGCAATCTGGTGGCGGAGGGGCCGGCAGCCTGGGCGGAGGTGGAAAAGCGCCTGGCGCGCTCCAACGACCTGTTCAGGCAGGCATTGCGCATCGAGAAAAGCGAGATCGGCAAGATCAACTATGCCCTGGAAAAACTGCGCTTGCGCGAGCGCGGGCTGGAAATCGACGACAAGCTGACCGATGAGGCGAAGGCGGAACTCGCCCGGGCGCGCGAAGTGCAAGAGGCTGCGTATGCGGTGCTGCAGGGGAAGCTGGAGCAGATCCGCACCGACATCGAGCGCGACAGCGTCACGGTTGAAACGAGCGACGGCCAGCGGGTGGACATTCCGCTGGCCAAGGTGGCCGACATTTACATGCCCAACGCCATGAGCCTGTGGGAGAAAATCCGCTTCTACGTCCACAAGTTCTACGAGTTCGTCAGCGATGATCCGCGCGAGGCCAACACCGAGGGCGGCATCTTCCCGGCCATCTTCGGCACGGTGATGATGGTGCTGCTGATGTCGGTGATGGTCACCCCGCTCGGCATCATGGCGGCGATCTACATGCGCGAATACGCCAAGCCGGGTCCGGTGATCCGCACCATCCGCATTTCGGTCAACAACCTGGCCGGGGTGCCTTCGATCGTTTATGGCGTGTTCGGCCTGGGCTTCTTTGTCTATGTGCTGGGCGGCTCGATCGACGAGCTGTTCTTCGCGGCAGCGCTGCCGGCGCCGACCTTCGGCAGCCCCGGCATCCTGTGGGCGTCGCTGACGCTGGCGCTGCTCACCCTGCCGGTGGTCATCGTTGCCACCGAGGAAGGCCTGTCGCGGGTGCCGCGCACCATCCGCGAAGGCAGCCTCGCCCTGGGCGCCACCAAGGCCGAGACCCTGTGGCGCACGGTGTTGCCGATCGCCAGCCCGGCTATGATGACGGGGCTGATTCTTGCCGTGGCACGTGCCGCCGGCGAGGTGGCGCCGCTGATGTTGGTCGGCGTGGTGAAACTGGCGCCCAGCCTGCCGCTGGACGGCAACTTCCCGTTCCTGCATCTGGAGCGCAAGTTCATGCACCTGGGCTTCCATATCTACGACGTCGGCTTCCAGAGCCCCAACGTCGAAGCCGCGCGCCCGCTGGTCTACGCCACCGCGCTCCTGCTGGTGATCATCATCGTCGTGCTCAACCTGTTCGCGATCAGGTTGCGCAACCGGATGCGCGAGAGGTTGCGCGGTCTGGAAGGCGTTTGAGCACCCGATTGCCCACATGAATGAATGATTGAAGGATTTTGAAAATGAACGCTGCCACCCCGCACACCCACGCGATGCAGATTGGCAATCTGGACCGCGTGCAGAAGGAGGACACCCCCGAGGTGACCCTCCGCGTCGAGAATCTCGACCTGTACTACGGCGAAACCAAGGCGCTGAATCACGTCAACATGACGATTCCAAAGAACCGGGTCACCGCCTTCATCGGCCCCAGCGGATGCGGCAAGTCGACGCTGCTGCGCTGCTTCAACCGCATGAACGATCTGGTCGATATCTGCCGTGTCGAAGGCAAGATCCTGCTCGACGACAAGAATATCTACGACCGTGACGTGAACGTTGCCCTTTTGCGGCGTCGTGTCGGGATGGTGTTCCAGAAGCCCAACCCGTTCCCCAAATCCATTTACGAGAACGTGGCCTACGGCCTTCGCATCATGGGGATCAATAGCCGCAGCACCCTCGACGGTGCGGTGGAAAAGGCCCTGCGCGGCGCTGCGCTATGGAACGAAGTCAAGGATCGCCTCGACGAAAATGGCATGAGTCTTTCCGGTGGCCAGCAACAGCGCCTGGTGATTGCCCGCGCCATTGCCCTGGAGCCGGATGTCCTGCTGCTCGACGAGCCGGCCTCGGCGCTCGACCCCATTTCCACCGCCAAGATCGAGGAACTGGTCAACGAGATGAAAGACCAGTACACGATCATTATCGTTACCCACAACATGCAGCAGGCGGCACGGGTGTCCGATTACACCGCCTTCATGTACATGGGAGAGCTGATTGAAATGGGCCGCACCAACGATGTGTTCCTCAAGCCCACGGTCAAGCAGACCGAGGACTACATCACGGGTCGCTTTGGGTGACCGCAACCAGGGAATCCGAGGTCAGCAGCAGCAGCGGCGCGTCACGCAGACAGCAATACGTGGATCCACCGTACAACCGTGAAGACAGGCGCCCACTCTTTAAGCACCCCCACACCCATGCAGCAGGAAAACCTGGGCTCGCCGACAAGCCCTCGATACCCGGGACAGTCCGACTTTCTCAAACCGGGCGCTGACGCCGGAATGACGGCCATCTTCGCCCCGCGAATTCTTTTGGTCGACCCCGACCCACTGACGCGCGCACTACTCGTGGATTATTTGCGCGATAAAGGCTTTGACATCCTCGCGGCAGCGGAGATGGCGGCCTCGCCGCCGCCTGTCGACGTACTGATCATTGCCCTGGACAGCATGGGACAGCGCGCGAGCAGATCAAAGGGGATACCTGAAAAGCCGGGAATACCCACTATCGTCCTCGATCGGTCGCATGTGTTTCCGGGGCGGGCCGCCGCGCTTGGCTTCGTGCCTGATGCCCGGCTCTCCTTGCCCATCCAGCCCCGAAAACTGGTGGCCACGATCAGGCAGGTTCTGAGCCTGGCGCGAACCGAATCACTCGATCCCGACGAAAAGCCTGTCCGCATATACCGTTTTTCCGGATGGACACTCCATTGTCACGAGCACCGTCTGGAGTCGCACGATGGGAAATCGATCCTGCTCGACAAACGGGAATTCGCGGTGCTGAGGGCGTTCCTGACGTATCCGCGCCAGTTGCTGACCCGCCAACAGCTGATCGCCATCGCCTGGGGCGCCGACATGAAAGTCGAGAGCAGAAGGCTGGATCGCCCTATCACGCGTCTGCGTCGCCACCTGGGTGACGACGTCAAGTTCCCGGCGTTTCTCAAAACGGTCGTTGGCGTCGGTTATCGACTCGACGTTGAAGTGGAGAAATCGTTCTAGCCGGGCTCCTGGCTCAATCCGCCCTGGCGGCGATGTAGTCGTCCGGCGAAGTCGATCCCGCCTTGCCATTTTCGTTTGTTATGGTTCGGACAAGAACGGTCGAAAATGCAAAAAGCCCGCCCTGAATGGGGCGGGCTTTTGCGGCGTTGCTTACAGCGACTTCTGGCAGAAGTACCAGTCGGTGCACTCGTAGCCTTCGCTCATGCGCTTCTCGGCGGCGTCGACATCCCGCGGTCACCAGACGCAGGAACTCGGGAATCGAGCGGCCGTTGGTTATCGGGTAGTACACCATGGCGCGGAGGATGCCATTGTCGTCGATGACGAAGGTGGCACGCACCGCCGAGGTGTCGGCCGCGCCCGGATGGATCATGCCGTAGTCGTTGGCGACTTTCATCGATAGGTCTTCGATGATGGGGAAGGGGATCTCCACCCCGAATTTCTCCTTGATATTGCGCACCCAGGCGACGTGCGAGTAGTAGCTGTCGATCGACAGGCCGAGTAGATCGCAGTTGAGCTTCTGGAACTCGGGGTGGTGCTGGGCGAAGGCAATGAATTCGGTGGTGCACACCGGCGTGAAGTCGGCCGGGTGGGAGACCTGCCTGCATCGTGCCGCTGGCGACGGCAGAACTGCGCTATCTGCAATGGGCGTTGGCGCATCATGACGGCGACCGCAAATCGCTGGCCGATCAGTTGGGGGTCATCGAACGCACCTTGTATCGCAAACTGGCTGGTGATGGCTGGCGCCGTATTGGAAAACCAGGCGGGCGGGCGCGCACCAGTAGGGCTCGCCAATCATTTGTTATCAATATGATGCTGGACATTCTTGATGCGATGAATCAAGAATGTCTGATGGGCATGAAACAAGGGGTAGCCTTAAGTACGATTTTCGCGTGTCGCTCCCACGAAATTCGAGTAACACGACCTGAATGAAATCAGATGCTTAACTTCACAGACAAATACCATCCGGTGAGCCGCCGATTTCATCTAGGAAACTCTTTTTAATCAGTTAGATGACGTCCATTTCTGAGAACGGGGGAAAGCGGCCCATTGAAAATTCTGGTAACGCTCCGAATGTCGAGACTAAAAACAGGCGTTCGGGGTACTCCATGACCTTCCGCTCATCGGCCTAAGCAGGCATAGCGAAAATCAGAGACAATGCCCGCTGGCGGCCGCGAACCAGATCTTCAACGTTTACAGTAAGAGGGCGCCGCTTGCGGCTCGTCCCGCTTAACCGCGGGGTTGGACGGTAACGTGTAACGGCCCATAATTTTGGCCGCGATTGCGCGGTGCGCCGGTGTGGATGGATGAAAGTGTATTTCTGTTTGGTGTAGTGGCCACTGCCCAGCGCTGCGGATAAGAAACACAACTTCGGCCTCGATGGTCTCTATATCTAAGACTGGGTTTTCTTCCGGCGCGTCTTCATGGCACCAAATGTCTATGTTCGCCTCTTTGAGGTGATGCCGCCACGCATAGCCGTAATAGCCGCTTTCGCCATTGGCGTTCCACCCAAGGCGCAGGCGATTGCGAAGTGATTGCCTCGTGACCCCGACATAGATGGGTTTTTCATCGATGCTGACGATATACAACTTCGGCTTCTTTAACGTGGCAATACCAGAGAATTTCGGCGTGCCTTTCTGGCACTGCACGGCGAAGGATGCAGCGTCGAAGCTCAGTTTGTAGCGCTCAGGCTCAGAGATACGCATAGGTTGACGCCCAACGTTCAAATTGAGGGGCTGCGCGCTTTTGCGCAGTCCCTCTCGAATGCAGGGTTAGGCCGCGCGCTTGATTGCATGCTTCATTTGCCATGAGCCATCGCTAGCTAAAGCTGCCGAGATTGTGAGTTCATCTTTGCCCCAACCGGATAAGGCTACGCATGAAAAATTGGCGTGTGTTGAGCGGCGGTCGTTGGATACACCACCGTTGTCAAAGCCCCAAGGCATAAGGGTAACTTCTGCGTTTTCTTTTAGGTAAGCGAATATTTCCGCTGCGGCAGGTGAAAGCTGCCAGAAACCATCTTCATTGGATACAAATGTAATCATATTGTGGTTGCCTAACGTAAAAATAGGGACTGTGCGCTTTTGCGCAGTCCCTCTTGCCGTAATAGCCTTAACGGATTTCACTCTTTCCCCACGTTTTTTTTGCAATGAAGTCTGCAGCGTCTTGAGCACTTACTATTTCATAAGCCCATTGCCATGATGTGTAGAGGTGCGGCTCTTGAATGGTATCTTTGACCTTTGCACGTACCTTGAAGAGTGTTCCAGGTGGATGTCCTTCTCGCATAGACGATGAGCATTCAACCCGCATTGAAGTCGAAAGGTCTTGTCCAGGTAGCGGGCGAGCACGAATTGAGTGCTTGGAGTTCCCGCCGGTGTGGCGAAACGTTTCGATAATCACATCTCGGTAATAGTCACCCATAGTGCGGCCTAACCTAGAGCGGCTTTAGCGACCGCAGAGAGAGAGTTTGAGCGCCGGGTTAGGTCGCTCTCGGTATACGGCGGTCATTTGCCTTCCAAGAGTTTTATTTTCTGTATAAATGGGGTCAGACTGAACTGCCCCCATTTATTACGACCCGAACGCCCACAATAGATAAGCCAGACTCGCCACTGCAACGAACAGCCGAATACCGCTGCCGTAGGTGAGCCAGGCCCACACGCCGCGCCACGTGGCGCCGTGGATCTTGTATCCAATTTCCCGCATCAACTCGCTCACGGCTTGACGCAACTGAAGGCCGACTCGAACGCGGCCATCTTCCCGGTAAACTGAGCATGCCGGCCGTACTTGGCGCAGTGGGCTTCGGCAGCGGGCAGGGCATCCGCAAGGCTTGAGTTGGCCCAATTCACCGACACGGCATGCTCGGTGCCGGTGACGCGGGGCGGCTGGGCGGCGCATCCTACAAGCAGCATGGCGGCGATGATCGCTGTTCTCATGGGTGATTTCTCCTGACGGCAGTATAGCCGAGGGTGCGCGTACCCGCTGGAGTGGTGCATAGCCTCCGCGCATGGAAAAATCAATGGGGTCAGTTCAGTCTGACCCCATTTATATACTGAACGAAGGCAACAGCCCCGCCTGTAGACAAATCTTTCGGCGTCATCAGCCGGTCTAAAGACAATTTGGGTTGCGAGCTTCCATTTGGAATTAGAATCTTTTCTAACAACCAAGGGAGGGGCGAAACCAATGTTCAAAATATCTGGACTTGATGAACTCGGCAGGCAGTTAACTGATGCTCAGAAAGCGCTGGAAGCGCTTGATGGCGAGCTAGGGACGGTTAGTTTCGATCCTGACGACCCTGCAAGCATTGAAGCAGCGATTCAATCAGTTGAGACCATTGTTGATGAGCAGATTGGCTCTTACGCAAGCAACCCGATAATTGCGCCGCTCGCAGATGAAATGAAGGAAAAATACCGCGAGGCCGTCATTGATCGTGCGGCTGAGGCCCGCTTAAAAGGTTCAGACGATAATGCCAAGTGAGATTGATCTATTTACGCAAATCAATAATTCAGTTCTAGATTTGCAGGGGGCTCAATTACAAAATTATGAGCGCCCCCTGCAGACGTTAGTACGCTTGCTCCACGATCCGAGCCTAGAAGAAATTAACCGCTCACTTATAGAGCATGTCGATTTTGAGTCATTCATCACCGCTAGCGAACGTACTGGCGGAAGCATGGTCGGTAGTGCTCAACTTGCATGGCCAGATGATCATGATTCGACGCTGGGACTTACGCTGATACTTCTAGATAAGCTTGCGAGCGACAGCAGTTTTGCGCTTAATTTTAGCCATCATTTTTTCTATTCAGGGAGCAAAGTTATCGCTGGGATTCACTCTTTGACGCGTCAGCTGATAATCCCATTCGTTAGGGACTACAAGGCCTACGTCCACCACCACGGGAACAGTACACCCAAGCTGATAATGCCAAAATCAAATAAAGTGTTCATTGTGCATGGTCACGACGGCGAGGCTAGGGAAGCAGTCGCGAGATTTATCTCCACGATTGGATTTATCCCGATAATTCTGCATGAACAAGCGAATCGGGGCCGCACCATCATTGAGAAAGTGGAAGCAAATAGCGATGTAGGTTTTGCCATTGTGCTTCTCACCCCGGACGATGAGGGTAAAACGCGAAACTCTATCCAGTTGGAGCCACGTGCTAGACAAAACGTGCTTTTGGAACTGGGCTACTTCATCGGACGCTTGGGGCGCGATCATGTCTGCGCACTTAAGCGAGGGATTGTCGAGATTCCCAGTGATTTCGCCGGCGTTGTATGGGAAACAATGGAACCGGGAAATGGCTGGAAGCAAGTACTGGGGCGAGAATTAGAGGCCGCTGGCCATGACATTAATTGGAACAAAGTAATGCGGGCATAAACGCTGTCACCCATTGCTCGAAGCGGCGGCGTGTCTGCTTTGGCGATGAGGCGCGGGTAGAAGCAGCCCCTATGCTCAACTGGTCATGCGGCGCCTTTGGCCGACGAGCGGCCATATAGCGCGATTAGCTGGACTGACTGAAACGGGTCGAGGCTGTGAAAAAAACGTACGGAATATCGGGGAGCAATAAATCAGCCTTCCACAACGCTCCCCGTTCAACGATCACCATCCAGGGAAGGGTCAAGCGACCCGAAAATACTCAAAATTAATTTGTCGCGACGTTTTCACATAGCCTCGGTCGTTGCCGGCCGCTGCTGCGGCCTTGCAGATCTCTCTCGCTCAAACCTCAACAACAAGTCCGGCGACATTCGCGTGTTTGGTCATCCCTGAATTTCTGGTATTTTACATAATATACATTATGCGAAGTCTGACAGAAAAGATGGAAACCTTTTCCCACGGCAAATGTAAGAACCAGAGCAACCTCCTGCTAACCACGACCCCATGGGATCAATGCGTTACGAGGTGGATTGCTGGACGGATTGGAGGAAGTTCTTGAGTGTGGCGGCGCCGATACGGCAATCAGAATGGATGGCCTCCTAAACCACGTTGGTCTTGAAGGCGATCTGCTTTCGCACTTGAGCAGCCGCTCCAGCAGTACCACGGGATCAAACCGCCAGCTTGCGATACAAGGTGCGTTCGCTGATACCCAGTTGATCGGCCAGCGACTTGCGGTCGCCGTCATGATGCGCGAGCGCCCATTGCAGATAGCGCAGTTCCGCCGTTTCCAGCGGCACAATGGCATCCACCCCCAGCCTGCCTGCAGAGGCATCGCTCGCTACTTCGGGCGGCAGATGCTCCGGTAGCAAGGTGTCGCCATCGGCCATCAGCACGGCCCGTTCGATGATGTTGCGCAGTTCGCGAATATTCCCCGGATAGTCGTATGCCAGCAGGCTCGCCTGCGCCGCTTCGCTGAACGTGTAGGCGCGCCCGGGTGCCAGTCGGGTGAGCAAGGTTTCTGCAAGCAGAGCAATATCTTCGCGTCGCTCACGCAAAGCCGGCAGGTGGATCGGGAACACGCCCAGGCGGTAGTAGAGGTCACGGCGGAAACTTCCGCGCTCGACCATCTCCTTGATGTCGCGGTGGGTGGCGGCGATCAGCCGAAAATCGGCACGCAGCGTCTCCACCCCGCCCACCCTGCGGAATGTCCCGGTTTCCAGCAAGCGCAGGAGCTTGACCTGCAGTCCTAGCGGAATGTCTCCGACCTCATCGAGAAAAAGCGTGCCGCCCATCGCCGACTCGACCAGGCCGATCTTCCGCTGGCTGGCGCCGGTGAAGGCACCCTTCTCGTAGCCGAATAGTTCGCTCTCGAACAGGGTTTCGGTCAGACCCGAACATTCCACCACCACGAACGGTCCCTGAACCCGCCCACTCTGCTGGTGGATCGCCTGCGCGACCAGTTCCTTGCCGGTGCCGGATTCACCCAGCAGCAGGGCTGCGGTGTTGGAAGGCGCC
>JAHJNP010000336.1 GCA_018820745.1 Gammaproteobacteria bacterium | reverse complement strand
CTCAACAGCATTTTCGACCTGATCGCCACCATGCAGGCAGTCGACACCCGCGACATCAGCCCGATGGCCCACGCGCAGGAGGTCTATCAGCGCCTGCGCGACGACGTGGTGACCGAAACCGACCGCCACGCCGCCTTCCAGGCCATCGCCCCGGCGGTCGCAAACGGCCTCTACCTCGTGCCCAAAGTCATCGAATAATTGAGGCGGCATGCAAATGTTTCAAAAATCCTGGATCCGCCTCAATTACCAGCTGTTTTTAATGGTCATTGATTCAGCACACAGCGAATCACCTGCGATTCGCAGGGCGCCTGAATTCCATATCGCTTCCAACTTCGTCGTGCCGAATCAATAACGCCATGCCCGAACCGTCTCTTTCCACGCTCGCAGCGCAGCTGGCCAGCAAACAGATTTCCAGCCGCGAGCTCGCGCAAGCGTATCTCGACCGCATCGCCACGCTGAATCCGGCGATCAACGCCTTCATCACGGTCGATGCCGAGAAGACCCTGCTTGAGGCCGCCGCCGCCGATGCGCTGATCGCCGCCGGCCAGGCCGGCCCGCTGACCGGCGTGCCGATCGCGCACAAGGACATCTTCTGCACCGACGGCTGGCTCACCACCTGCGGCTCGAAGATGCTGCATAACTTCGTCGCGCCCTATGACGCCCACGTGATCCAGCGCTTCAAGGCCGCCGGCATGCCGAGCCTGGGCAAAACCAACATGGACGAGTTCGCCATGGGGTCCTCCAACGAGACCAGTTATTTCGGCGCGGTGAAAAACCCGTGGAACCCCGCCTATGTGCCCGGCGGCTCGTCGGGCGGCGCTGCGGCGTGTGTGGCTGCGCGCATGGCGCCGGCCGCCACCGGCACCGACACCGGCGGCTCGATCCGCCAGCCCGCCGCGCTGTGCGGCATCACGGGACTCAAGCCCACCTACGGCCTGGTGTCGCGCTTCGGCATGATTGCGTTCGCCTCCAGCCTCGACCAGGCGGGGCCGATGGCGCCCTCGGCCGAGGACTGCGCGCTGCTCCTGAACGTGATGACCGGCTTCGATCCCAACGACTCGACCAGCCTCGACCGCGAGAAAGAGGATTACACGCGCGATCAGGACAAGCCCCTGGCCGGTCTGCGCGTCGGCCTGCCGCGCGAATTCTTCGCCGAAGGGCTCAACAACGAAGTGGCTTCCGCAGTGGAAGCCGCCGTCACCGAGCTGAAAAAGCTCGGCGCCACCACGGTGGACATCTCGCTCGCCAATTCGCAGCTGGCGATTCCGGTGTACTACGTGCTCGCGCCGGCCGAAGCCTCCAGCAACCTGTCGCGCTTCGACGGCGTGCGCTACGGCTACCGCGCGCCGGAATACGGCAACCTCGACGACATGTATAGCAAGACCCGCGCGCAGGGCTTCGGCGCGGAAGTGAAGCGGCGCATCCTGATCGGCGCCTATGTACTCTCGCACGGCTATTACGACGCCTATTACCTGCAGGCCCAGAAAATCCGGCGCCTGATCGCGGACGATTTCAGCGAAGCATTCAAGGTTTGCGACGTCATCCTCGGCCCCACCGCGCCGGGCACCGCGTTCAAGCTGGGCGAGAAATCCGGCGACCCGGTGGAGATGTATCTCAACGATCTCTACACCATCCCCGCCAACCTCGCCGGGCTGCCCGGCATGTCGCTGCCGTGCGGCTTCGATGCCCAAGGCCTGCCGATCGGCCTGCAACTCGTCGGCAATTATTTTTCCGAGGCGAAAATGCTCAACGTCGCCCATCAATACCAGCGCGCCACCGACTGGCACATGCGGCTCCCGCCGCTGGGCGAGGCGTCAGGAGTAAGGGGTGAGGGATGACGTTCGCCTCTAGCACCGTGCGCCTCACACCTTTCCCCTCACCCCTCACGAGGTTTGTTTTATGAAGTGGGAGACCGTCATCGGGCTGGAAGTCCATACCCAGCTCGCCACGAAGTCCAAGATTTTCTCGGGCAGCAGCACGGCCTTCGGTGCCGCGCCCAATACCCAGGCGAGCGCGGTCGACATCGCGCTGCCCGGCGTGCTGCCGGTGCTGAACCGCGGCGCGGTGGAATGCGCGATCAAATTTGGTCTCGCCATCGGCGCCACCTTGAACCGCGTCAACGTGTTCGACCGCAAAAGCTATTTCTACCCCGACCTCCCCAAGGGCTACCAGATCAGCCAGCTGGCGAAACCCATCGTCGAGGGCGGCGCGCTGAACATCGTGGTGGGCGATACGGAAAGAACCATCAATCTCACCCGCGCGCACATGGAAGAGGACGCCGGCAAGTCGCTGCACGAGGACTTCCACGGCATGACCGGGATCGACCTCAACCGCGCCGGCACGCCGCTGCTGGAAATCGTCTCCGAGCCCGAGATGCGCTCCTCCGCCGAAGCCGTGGCCTACGCCCGCGCGCTGCACACGCTGGTGACCTGGATCGGCATCTGCGACGGCAACATGCAGGAAGGCAGCTTCCGCGTCGACGCCAACGTCTCGGTGCGCCCGGCGGGGCAGGCCGAACTCGGCACCCGCCGCGAAATCAAGAACCTCAACTCCTTCCGCTTCCTGCAGCAGGCGATCGACTACGAAGTGCGCTGGCAGATCGAGACGCTGGAAGACGGCGGCCGCATCGAACAGGCGACCGTGCTGTTCGACCCCGACCGCGGCGAGACGCGCATGATGCGCAGCAAGGAAGAGGCGCACGATTACCGCTACTTCCCCTATCCCGACCTGTTACCGGTGAAGCTCGACGAGGAGTGGATCGAAGCGGTGCGCGCCACCCTGCCCGAACTGCCCGTCGCGATGCAGGCGCGCTTCCAGCATGATTACGGCGTGTCGCCCTACGATGCGGCCGTTCTGACGGGTTCGCGCGCGCTTGCCGACTACTTCGAAACCGCCGCGCAAGCCTGCGGCCAGGGCAAGCTCGCCGCCAACTGGGTGATGGGCGAACTCTCGGCCGCGTTGAACAAGGCCGAGCTCGACATCGCGCAGAGCCCGGTCTCCGCCGCCCACTTGGGTGCGCTGATCGCCCGCATCCAGGACGGCACGCTGTCCGGCAAGCTCGCCAGACAGGTGTTCGAGGGGCTGTGGGAAGGCGCCGGCGAAGTCGACGCCATCATCGAGGCGCGTGGCCTGAAGCAGATGTCGGACGCCGGCGAACTGGAGAAGATCATCGACGCGGTGCTTGCCGCCAACCCGAAGTCGGTCGAGGAATTCCGCTCCGGCAAGGAAAAGGCCTTCAATGCCTTGGTGGGCCAGGTGATGAAGGCCAGCCGCGGCAAGGCCAATCCGGCGCAGGTTAACGAATTGATGAAAACCCGGCTGCAGTAAATCGAAAGCGAACGGGCCGGATATCCGGCCCGTTCGCTTCTCCCCATCCCCCGTTTCAATCACGCCCTATGCAGGGGCGACATCCGCTGTTTACGGCTTGCCCGTCAGTTCGCGGAAGCGCACCTTGTCGGCCGCATATTTCTCGCCCACCTGCAGCATCGCTTCTTCATTGCTGAGGATGGTGCGCTTCAGATCCAGGCTTTCCCGGGTGGCCTGATCCAGTTGTCCCCTCAGGTTGGGCGACACCGATCGGCCCGCCTTTTCGATATTGGCGATGCGCGCTTTCAGTTCGGCCACGTTCGCTTCCACCGCCTTGCCGCGGCTTTCAGCCCCCTTGATCGCCAACCGGTGATGCTCCAGCGCGCGGTCACGCGCCAGATCGATTTCCGCTACGGTGGTGTAGGTCTGGGTCAGCGCACGATCGCGCTGCGCCTGCTTGTCAAGTTCCGCCTGGATGCGCTTTTGCTCGGTCTGGCGTTCGGCTTCGGCACGGCGTTCAGCCTCGGACTGCGTGCGCTTGATGAGGATGCCCTGCTTGCTCAACTCGGCACCGCCGCTTTTTTGGTAGGTCGTCGGCGGCGTATCGCTGTAATGCACGCGACCGTTGCCGTCCACCCAGCGGTACATGGTCGCCTGCGCCGCGCCCGCACTCAGCAGCAAGGCTGCCGCCAGCACGCTAAACGCCATACCTCGCACGGTAGCCTGCCACGGCCTGCAATTCTTGTTGTCTGTCTGCATCGCGTCCCAGAAACTCCACCATATTGTCCAGCGTGACCACGGCCACCACCGGAATGTCGTATTGCTCGCGTACTTCCTGCACCGCAGATTTGTCGCCGCTGCCACGCTCCATGCGGTCCAGCGCAATCACCACCCCCGCCGGTTCGGCACCCGCATGGCGGATCAGGTCCACCGACTCGCGCACCGAGGTGCCCGCCGAAATCACGTCGTCCACGATCAGCACGCGGCCGGTAAGTGGCGCGCCGACCACCGACCCGCCTTCGCCGTGGTCCTTGGCCTCCTTACGGTTGTACGCAAACGGCACGTTCCTGCCCATCCCTGCCAGCGCAATCGCAATGCTCGCCGCCAGCGGAATGCCCTTGTAGGCCGGGCCGAACAACACGTCGAATGCGAGGCCCGAGTCGACGATGGCTTTCGCGTAAAATTCGCCCAGCCGTTTCAGTTTATCGCCGTCGTTGAACAGCCCCGCATTGAAAAAGTAGGGGCTCATGCGCCCCGCCTTGGTCTTGAACT
>JAHJNP010000335.1 GCA_018820745.1 Gammaproteobacteria bacterium | reverse complement strand
TCTCGTGGTCCTACTACGGCGAACGCTGCTGGACCTACCTGTTCGGCGAGCGCCTGTCGATGGTCTACCGTGTGCTGTTCCTGCTTTTCATCGTCGTCGCTTCGGTGGCGAGCGCGGCCAACATGCTCGACTTCACCGACCTGCTGGTGCTGGCGATGGCCTTCCCCAACCTGATCGGGCTCTATTTGCTGAGCGGCAAGGTGCGCAGCATGCTGACGGACTATCAGGACAAGCTGAAGAGCGGCGAACTCGATCGCGAGAAGCAGCCGGGCTGAGATTTAAGGCTGAACCACAGAGGCACAGAGACACAGAGAAAAAACAGGATATTTCGGCCACTTGTCGGGTGAAATCCTAACCCAACACCACCCATGGGTTTAACGGGTTTCTCCGTGTCTCTGTGCCTCTGTGGTGCAGCCGTTTTTCAGCTTATTTAGAATTCGAATTGAAGCGGTACATCTGGCGCTCGGTCAGCACCGCGTCGAGCGGCATGTCCCAGGGCTCGTGCGGCAGCGCGTCCACCCGCTGGCATTCGTAGGCAATCCCCACCAGGCGCGGCTTGCGCCACAGGCGCCGGTGCCGCATGAAGGCCAGCGTCGCGTCGTAAAAACCGCCGCCCATTCCCAACCGGTTGCCTTCAAGGTCGAATCCCACCAGCGGCATCAGCAGCAGGTCGAGCTGGCGTGCGCGCAGGGGTTTTGCATCGATGGGTTCGGGGATGCCATAGCGGTTAGGCTTCATGCGCGTATTGCGGCCCACCCGCCCGAATTGCATCACCCGCCCGCGTTGCGGCAGCACCGGCAGATAACACTCGCGGTGCATCCACAAGGCCTGGTTGAGCAGGGGGTGGGCGTCGAATTCTCCGCCTTGCGGCAGATAAAAGCCGATGCGCTGCGAGCGCAGCAGCAGCCCGTGGCGCAGCGCCAGCCGCAGGGAGGCGCGCGCAGCCTTGCGGCGCTCGGTCGGCGTATACGCGTTGCGCGCCGCCTTGAGCTGACGTCTGAGGGTGTATTTGTTCATGAAAAGAGGGGTTCCCCGCCTGTGCCGTGCTGGTCGCAGACTCTTGAACCTGGGTTCAAGACGGCCGCGCTCAAAGACGCTTTGGGCACATGAGACGTGTCACGCGCACACCCGCATCGGAATAGATCGCAGCCTTGCACGTATGCATTGGTTCAGAGAAATTGCAACCAGCCTCGAACACCGCAGGGAACACCGCCAGTTTAGAAGAGTTTGTCCTGGTCTTCCAGTACTGTATCGAGCAGGGCGTTGCAGTGCGTCAGCCGGGCGCGTGTTTCCTCGGTCCGGCTGCCGCCACCCTGGGTCAGCAATTCGTGCGCCAGGTTGAGCCCCGCCATGATGGCGATGCGCTCGGCGCCGATTACCTTGCTGCTTTCGCGGATCGTGCGCATTTTTTCGTCGAGATAATCGGCCGCCGCAACCAGCGCCGATTCTTCCTCGCGCGAACATGCCACTTTATAGGGGCGGCCCAGGATATGGATTTCGATGGAACGCGGGCCGGTCATCAGATGTCCTCCGGCAGGGTGTCGAGCAGCGTTTGCAGCCGTGTTTTGGCCGCATTCAGCCGGGTCGTTAGCTGCTTGTTGTCCTGCTGCGTGGCCAGCAACTGCTGGCGCAGGGCGATATTGTCCTGTCGCAGCGAGTGGCACAGTTCAGCCACCTGGCGAATTTTGCTTTCGAGGGTATCGAGTTCGGCTTGCATGGCGGGACTATAGGGGGCGATGTGCGGGCGGTCAATCGGCCGGCGCAAGGCGCGCGCGCGGCGCCTGCATGGTTACTTGTGCCCTTTGGGTATAATGCGCGGCTTCAGGTGCCGACGCGGCTTTCCGCCGCCGAGGATAAACGGGAAACAGGTGCGTGGCTGCAAGCCATCATGCCTGTGCTGCCCCCGCAACGGTAAGCGCTAAACGGTCCATCACACCGCCACTGGGTTCGCCCGGGAAGGCGATGCACTTCAAGCGCGAGCCCGGATACCGGCCTGAGCCCCGCATGGCGACAGTCATGCGGCGGATCGTGCAACGCGCCCGCGGGGAACCGGGCGCCCAAACCGGACTACATCATGCGTCAAACCACTCTCGCGCTTGCCCTGAGCGCTGTTTTCATTTCGTCCGCCCACGCGGAAACCCTGCCGGAATTCATCGGCGAAACCATTGTCGTCACCCCCAGCCGGTTTGCCGAGCCGGACGGTGTCCGTCCGGCCAATGTCACGGTCATTTCGCGCCGCGAAATCGAAGACAACCCGGCTACCACGCTGCCGGCCATCCTGGCCGATTACGCCGGGATCGGCGCGCGTGACCTGTTCGGCAGCAATGCCTCGAACACCACGGTGGACATTCGCGGCTTCGGCGCGGCCGCAGGCCAGAACACGCTGGTGCTCGTCGACGGACGCCGCCTGAATGACATCGACCTCTCCGGTGCCGTGTGGTCGGCCATTCCCCTGTCAGCCGTCGAACGCATCGAGATCGTACGCGGCGGTGCTAGCGTGCTGCATGGCGGAGGGGCGGTGGGCGGCGTCGTCAACATCATCACCCGCTCGCCCCTGGGCAAGCCGGATGCAGCAGGGCTGAGCAGCCGCATTGGCAGTTTCGGAACGCGCGAGATGCAGGCCTACGGCACACTGTCGGGCGACGACCTGGGCTTGACCCTGACGGCCAACCGCCACCGTTCGGACGGGTATCGCGACAACAACCAGAATCGCCAGGACAGTCTGGCGGGAGATGCCCGCTGGAAGCGCGGCGATGCCGAATGGATCCTTAAATTCGGCGGTGATCGCCAACATATCCGGTTGCCGGGTGCACGTGCCGTGCAGCCGAGCATCGGGCAGAACGATCTGGTGGACGACCGCGAAGGCACGTCCACCCCGCTGGACTGGGCCGACCGCGACGACCGGCAACTGGGCCTGACCGGCCATTACACCTTCGGTGCGCACGCTGCGACCATCGACCTCGCCTATCGCAACAAGGCGCAAGCCGCCTATTTCGATTTCGGTGGTTTCCCGGATTACCGGGAAACCGATCTCGACATGATCAGCGTTTCGCCGCGCGCGAAGTTCAAGCTGGCGAATCACACGCTGATCATCGGCGTCGACGTCAGTCGCTGGGAATACGGGCTCGAACGTTCCAATGCGCCCGCCAACATCGGCCAGCCGTTTACCCGGCTAAGCGCGACCCAGCGCAGCCTGGGTGCGTATCTGCAGGACCAGATTGTGGTTGGCCCGGACTGGGTGCTGACCGCGGGGGCGCGGGCCGAACAGTTCGCCATCCGTGCGCGCGATGTGTACGACCCGCTGGCGCCGGGCGCGTTCAGCTCCGCCGCGCCGTCGGGCAGGCAGGATGAGCGTGAATATGCTTGGGAACTGGGTGCGCGCTACCGGGTGAGCCCGGCGGATTCCCTGTATGCCAAGGCCGGCCGCAGCTTCCGCTTCGCCACCGTGGACGAGATTTACGAGACCAATGCCGCCTGGGCCCAGGAATTCCAGTTCCTCAAGCCGCAGATTTCGCACGACCTTGAGACGGGCTGGGAAACCGGCACGGCCCGCCACGGCGGACGGCTTGCACTCTACACTGCGCGGGTGAAGGACGAGATTCATCTCGATCCGTACAGCGCGGGCATCGGCAACACCAACCTGCCGCCGCTCACGCGCTACGGGCTGGAACTCGAAGGCCGCACCGGCTGGGGCGCGCTGCAGCTGAGCAGCGCCTACACGCTGGCGTTTGCCCGATTCACCGATGGGCGCTATAACGGCGTTGATCTGGAGGGCAAGGACGTGCCGCTGGTGCCGCGCCACAAGCTCGCGCTCAATCTGGCATGGCAGGCGAGTGCGGCGACGCGCCTGTCGGCGAGCGCGAATTACGTGAGCCGGCAATACTTCGACAACGACGAGCCGAATACGCTGGGCGTCCGGATCCCCGCCTACACCGTGGTCGATACCCGCATCGAGCACCGCGCTGGCAACTGGATCTGGGCGGCGGCAATCAACAATCTGTTCGACGAGGCGTATTACACCTATGCGGTACGCAGCAATTTCACCCCGGACCGCTATGCGGCCTATCCGCTGCCCGGTCGGCACGGCTGGGTGAGTGCCGAGTACCGGTTCCGGTGACCGACAGCGAAAAGAGGGATGCATGAGTGAAACCGAACGCAACGCGCGCCATGCGGTACGCATGGCGCGCAAGAAAGCGCTGATCGACGCCGCCATCGACGCCGCCAGCGACGAACACGGTCTGCTCATCGTCATCACCGGCAACGGCAAGGGCAAGAGCACCTCGGCCTTCGGCACCATGGCGCGTGCGCTCGGCCACGGCATGAAGGTCGGCGTGGTGCAGTTCATCAAGAGCCGCACCGACACCGGCGAGGAAGCCTTTTTCGGCCGCCAGCCCGGCGTCGAATGGCACGTCACCGGCGACGGCTTCACCTGGG
>JAHJNP010000030.1 GCA_018820745.1 Gammaproteobacteria bacterium | reverse complement strand
CAGGTACTTCTCCATCAGACCGAGCTTCTCGATCACGATGCCGCCGGTCACGGTGTTGGTGGTCGTGTTCTGCGTGCCGATGCCGACGGTCACCGTTTCAGCATGCGCGGCGGCTCCGGTCAGGACGCCGATGAATGCCAGTGCGGCCCCCATCTTTCGGGTTGTTGTCGTTCGGGTGGGGAAACTGCGCGTTCTTTCCATGTCGTGCCTTCCTTCCTGTTGAATTGATTGAGAGCTCATTGCCACGTGTTTTTCAAAACTCAGCAATCTCCATGCCATCCGAATAAGCCTGTTTTTATGTGCATTTCCAACGATTCGATTGCTGTACCCCGGTTAGCGCAGTGCATCCCTGCCGATGCGCGCACCAAGCGCGGGCGTCACGCGGTTACCGCCATTTCCAGATACTTGAACTTGTCCTGCGTATCGACCCACTCATCCGCATCGGGCAGCGACTCGGGCTTGTCCTTGATCAAGGGCCATGACTTCGTCAACTCGGCATTGAGCGCAACGTAGCTTGCATACTCCTCAGGCAGCTTGGACTCATCGAAAATTGCCCCGGCGGGACACTCGTCCACGCACAGCGAGCAGTCGATGCACTCCTCCGGATCGATCACCATGAAATTCGGTCCCTCATGGAATGCATCCACCGGGCACACCGGAACACAGTCTCCGTATTTGCAATTGATGCAGGGTTCGGTCACCACATAGGTCATGTCGTGCTCCTCATTTCGAGAGTTGAGTCAGGGCCAGGCGCGCCAGCTTGCGCACGTCAGGATCGCTGTCGCCGAGCGCCATCTCGAGTGCGGGAATCGCCGCCACCTCCCCTACTTCGCCCAGCGCGACAGCCGCTTCCTTGCGCAGGTTGCTCATCTCGTGGCCCAGCGCATCGATGAGTGCCGGCAAGGCCGATTTCGCCTTGAGCCGGCCCAGGCTGCGCGCGGCCTTGAGACGGACCTGCCAGTAGGGGTCCGCCATCGCGGCGATCAGGTCGTCGGTTGAATCGGTGGCGAGCAGTTTGCCGAGCGTGGCGGCCGCCTCTTCGCGCACCTGCCACGACGCGTCCATCAGCGCCCGCTTCATGGCCGGGACCACCGCAACGGGTTCGGTGGCGAAACCGAGCGCACCGACCGCGATGCGCCGGGCTTCCACCTCGGCATCGCTGCCGGCGATGCGTGCGATGTCCGGCAGCGCAGCCGGGTTCTTCAGATACCCCAGTACGCCGAGCGCGGTACAGCGGACGCCGACATCACTCGATGACAGTGCGGCCAGTGCCGGCGTGAAGGCTTCCGGGCGACGCAGTTCGCGCAGGGCGCGAAACAGGGCGGCCTGCATGAAGGCTTGCGATGCGGCGGGCAGCGCGGCCAGCAGTCCGTCTCCCATCGCAGCGTCCTTCAGCTCGGAAAGCGAAATGGCAGCGGCTTCGCGCACTTCCGCGCTGTCGTCATCCAGCACGCCGATCAGCCCCTCGACCACCTCGTGGGTCTCGTAGCCTTCGAGCAGGCGTGCGGCCTCGGCGCGCACCTTGGCATCGGCATCCTTCAGCGCATCGAGCAGGTACTGGTCGACGTCGTCCTCGTCGCTGTCCAGAAGGTCCATGACCGCAATGCGGCGTACTTCAGGGTCGGTGCTCGCCAGTCGGCTGTGAATGCTGGCGAGTTGGGTTGCAGGCATCATTCGGTTCTCCTCAACGCAGCAGGTAGGGGATGTCGACGCGGATCGCCTGGGTCGGGCAATCCTTCTCGCACGGCAGGCAGTACCAGCACTCGTCGTACTTCATGAACGCCTTCTTCTTCAACAGATCGATGGCGAGCAGATCCAGCGGGCAGGATTCGACGCAGACCGTGCAGCCCTTGTCGGCGATGCAGGCGTCCTCGTTCACGGTTACGGGCACGGATACCCGGTTCAGGGTCATGGGCATGAGAATTCTCCTTAGGCGGTGGCGGCCTGCTTGACGACGCGCAGGCGGTTGTAGGCATCCTTCTCTTCATCGTCGAGTTCCACGATGTAGGGCTCGATGGGGCGCTTGAAGCAGGTCATTTCGCCCGCCTCGTTTTTCTTCAGCTGCGCGTGGCAGAACCAGTCCGCATCGTTCTTTTCCGGATGCTCGACGCGGTAGTGATACAGGCCCCAGCGCGACTCGGTGCGGTAGAGGGAGGCGTGGGCCGCCATCTCCGCACAGTCGAGGATGAAATGCACTTCCATGGCGCGCATCAGCTCGTGCGGATTCGTTGCAGACATGAAAGCAAGGTCGGCACGAATTTCCGCGAAGCGATCGAGGCCGATTTCCATCTTCTTGGTCACCTTGGGCGGCTGCAGGTAGTCGTTCACGAAGCGGCGCAGCTTGTATTCGACCTGGGCGGGCGGCAGGCCGTCCGGATTCGACAGCGGGGCCAGCACGCGCTTGCGCTCCGCCTCCACCTGCGCGTCATCGACCGCAGGCAGCGCATGCGAGAGCGCGTATTCGGCCGCACTCTCTCCGGCGAATTTGCCGTAGACGAAGGCACCCAGCATGTAGTTGTGGGGGACGCAGGCAAGGTCGCCTGCCGCGTAGAGCCCCGGCACGGTGGTCGCCGCATGCTCGTCCACCCACACGCCGGAGGCCGAGTGGCCGCTGCACAGGCCGATCTCCGAGATATGCATCTCCACCATGCCCAGGCGGTAGTCGAGATGCCGGCCTTCGTGGAACCGGCCCCGGCTGGGACGCTCGTTGGTGTGCAGGATGTGTTCGATGGTGCCGATCGTCTCTTCCGCCAGATGGTCCATCTTGAGGAAGACCGGACCGTTTCCGCCTTCGAGTTCCTTGTAGAACTCCATCATCATCTGGCCGCTCCAGTAGTCGCACTCGATGAAGCGTTCGCCCTTGGAGTTGGAGGTGTAGCCGCCGAAAGGCCCCGTGACATAGGCGCACGACGGCCCGTTGTAGTCCTTGATCAGCGGGTTGATCTGGTAGCACTCGATGCCCGAGAGCTCGGCGCCGGCATGGTAGGCCAGCGCGTAGCCGTCGCCGGCATTGGTCGGGTTCTCGTAGGTGCCGAACAGGTAGCCGGAGGACGGCAGGCCGAGCCGGCCGGCCGCGCCGGTG
>JAHJNP010000334.1 GCA_018820745.1 Gammaproteobacteria bacterium | reverse complement strand
CGTTGACCTTTGTCGACATGGAAATCCCGCTCGGCCACGGCCAGGCGATGTGGACGCCCAAACTCGAAGCGCGCGTCATCCAGGAACTCGCCATCCGTCCCACCGACCGCGTGCTGGAAATCGGCACCGGCAGCGGCTACCTCACCGCCCTGCTGGCCTCCCAGGCGGCCGGCGTGGTGTCGGTCGACATCCACCCCGACTTCACCGCCGATGCGACGCGCAAACTGCGCGCGCACGGCTTCGACAACGTGACGCTGCACACCGCCGACGCCGCCCGCGACTGGCCCGACGAAGCCGGCTTCGACGTCATCGTGCTGACCGGCTCGACGCCCTTGCTGGCGGATGCGTGGCTGCGCCGCCTCAAGGTCGGCGGGCGGCTGTTCGCCATCACCGGCGTGGCACCGGTGATGCTTGCGCAGCTGATCACCCGCACCGCGCCGGACGCCACCCGCAGCGTGACGCTGTTCGAAACCTGCGTGACGTCGCTGGTCAATGCGCCGCAACCCGCCGCGTTCGTGTTCTGAATCCGACAGAGCCTATTCCAGCAGGAATCATGCCCCACGTTGAGACCAGGATCGGATGGATGCAAGGCGCAGTGCGCCGGCAAGGGTCATTCCCTTGCCAAGCGCTGCAACGCCGCAGACGCCGATCCTGGTCTCAACCCGGAGGGCCACCTGCCTGCGGGCGCATGGCCGTGTTGCGGCGCGCTCATTTGAAGCGACCAAACTTCGCTCCCCGCGCCTTGCCCTGCATCCCGCAGGCAGGCGGCGCGGGGCATGATTCCTGCTGGAATAGGCTCTAATGCGCCAGTTTCGTCCCCTCGAACTCGCCGCTTACATCGAGACCGGACACACCCCGGTGCTGCTCGACGTGCGCGAGCCGTGGGAATGGAACCTGTGCCGCCTGCCCGGCGCCGTCCTGATTCCGATGCACGAACTGCCCGCACGCGTGGCGGAATTGAACAAGCAGGCGGAAACGGTCGTCATCTGCCATCATGGCGTGCGCAGTTTCCACGCGGCACGCTATCTTGAAACCGTCGGGTTCGACGACGTCATCAACCTGTCCGGCGGCGTCGCCGCCTGGGCCGACGAGGTCGACCCGGCCATGCCGCGCTACTGACCCAAATTTCAAGGACTGGATTCACCATGCAACTCAAGCCGCTTTTTATCGCACTAACGCTGGCACTGGCACCCGCTGCCCACGCAACGAACCTGGTCGATGTTTTCCGCGACGCGCAGGCCTACGATGCGCAGTACGCCGCTGCCCGCGCCGCCCGCGAGGCCGGCCAGGAAAAGGCGGTGCAGGGCCGCGCCGGCCTGCTGCCCAACGTCAATCTGGGCGGCAATGTGCGCTACAACAGCCTCGAATCCAGCCTGCCCGGCGGCGACGCCGATTACGATTCCAACGGCCTGTCGCTGACCGCCGCGCAGCCCGTCTACCGCAAGCAGAATCAGGTGCAGTACGCGCAGGCCAAGGAACAGGTGAAGATTGCCGACATGCAGTTCAGAGTCGCCGAGCAGGACCTGATCCTGCGGGTCGCACAAGCGTATTTCGATGTACTGGAGTCGCAGGACAACATCGCCTTCATCGATGCGCAAAAATCCGCCATTACCGAACAACTGGCTTTTGCCAAGCGCAACTTCGAGGTCGGCACCGCCACCATCACCGACACCCATGAAGCGCAGGCGCGTTTCGACCTTGCCGTCGCGCAGGAAATCGCCGAGCTGAACAGCCTCAACATCCGCCTGCGTGCGCTGGAAAAAATAATCGGCAAGCCGCCCGGTACGCTCGACACGCTGGCCGACCCGGCACTGCTGAAAGGCGGACCCGGCAGCATCGACGAATGGGCCGCCCGCGCCGCCGAGGGCAACCTGCAGGCTGAAATCCAGCGCATCGCCAAGACCATCGCCGACCAGGAAGTCGCGCGCAACCGCGCCGGCCACCATCCCACGCTGGATGCCGTCGCCGGCTATACGATCAACAACGGTCAGAACTTTGGCGCCACCCAGGTCGACACCCGGGTGGCCAGCGTCGGGCTGGAACTCAACCTGCCGATCTACCAGGGCGGGCTGACCAGCTCGCGCGTGCGCGAAGCCGTCGCCAACCAGGAAAAGGCGCGCCAGGATGTCGAAGTGGCCACCCGCGAAGCCGGCCTGCAGGCCCGCCAGGCCTGGCTCAACGTCAACAGCGGCGTCGCCCGCGTGCGTGCGCTGGAGCAGGCGCTGGTCTCGACCAAAGCGCAACTCGATTCCACCAAGCTCGGTCTGGAGGTCGGCGTGCGCACCAACCTTGACGTGCTCAACGCCGAGCAGCAGGTGCTGTCCGCCCAACGCGACCTGGCCGGCGCGCGCTACGCCTCCCTGCTGGCGGGCCTGTCGCTCAAGGCCGCCATCGGCACCCTCAGCCCCGAGGACCTGGCCGAGATCGACCAGTACCTGCGTCCGCCAGCAGCGGTGCAATAAGCGCGGCCACCCGCGCTGCCGCGCCGCGATGGCGCGCGGCAAAGGCCAGGCCGGCCTCGCCCATGCGGGTGCGCAGCGAATCATCGTTCAGCAGCTTGAGCGCATTCGCCAGCAGATCGCCGGCGTCGCTCACCCGCAACGCCGCGCCGGCGTCGATCGCCAGCCGCGTCGCCTCCTCGAAGTTGAAGGTGTGCGGCCCCACCAGCACCGGCCGCCCCACGCTTGCCGCCTCGATCAGGTTCTGCCCGCCCAGTGGCTGCAAGCTGCCGCCCACGAAGGCCACATCGCACGCCGCGTAATACGCGAACAGCTCGCCCAAACTGTCGCCCAGCAGCACCCGCGTATTCGCACTCAGCGCGGCGCCCTCCAGCGCGCTGCGGCGCTGGTACGGCAAACCCACCGCTTCGATCAGCTCCGCCACCGCATCGAAGCGCTGCGGATGGCGCGGCACCAGCACCAGCAGCACCGCCGCCGGCGCGGTGTCGGCAAAGGCGCGCAACAGCGGCGCCTCCTCGCCTTCGCGCGTGCTGGCCGCCAGCAGCACCGGGCGCTGTCCCCATTTCGCTTTCCAGGCCGCGCCGCGTTCGAGTTGCGCTTGCGGTGGCGCGATGTCGAACTTGAGATTGCCCGCCACCTGGGGCGAGGCCGCGCCCAGTGTTTGCAGGCGCGCGGCGTCCGCGTCGGTCTGCGCGGCGACGACCGCGATCCGTTGCAGGCACGCCCGCGTCAGCGCCGGCAGCCGCGCATAGCCGCGCGCCGAACGCGCCGACAACCGTGCATTCGCCAGCACCAGCGGCACGGCTGCCTGCGCGGCGGCATGGATCAGATTGGGCCACAGCTCGGTTTCCATCAGGATGCCGGCGCGCGGCTGCAGACGGCGCATGAAACGGCGCATCGAGCCGGCATAGTCGTAGGGCAGATAGACGATGTGCGCGAAGTCGCCATACAGCGATTCGGCGGTGGCACGCCCGGTCGGCGTCATGCAGGTGAGCAGCACGGGGGCATCCGGATGCGCGCCGCGCAGCGCATGGATTAGCGGCTGCGCCGCGCGCATCTCGCCGACCGACACCGCATGGATCCACAGCGCGCCCGCCACCGGCGCGGGGCCGAGCGCCAGCCGTTCGCCCCAGTGTTCGAGATAGCCGCGCTCGCGCCGCCCGCGCCACAGCAAGCGCAGCGGAATCAGCGGCGCGGCCAGCAGCAGGGCGAGGCGGTACAGGGTCCAGTCGAACAACAGGCGCAGGGTGGGCATCGGCAGATTGTAAAGGGCGCGGTGCTAGAATCGACGCCACCTTGGAGGCCAGACAATGAAAATCCTGCTCACCGGCGCCGCCGGTTTTAGTTCCGGCCATTCGCTTCGCTCACTTAACTTGCGCATGGCGCAAGTTAGCCTTCCCTGAAACCGGCGGAGACATTTATGAAAGTTCTTCTTACAGGTTCCGCCGGTTTTATCGGCATGCACGTCGCGCAAATCCTGTTGAAGCGCGGCGACGAAGTGGTCGGCATCGACAACCTCAACGACTACTATGACCCCGCGTTAAAGCTGGCGCGGCTGGAACAGCTGAAGCCCTACCCCAACTTCAGCTTCCTCAAGGACGACATCTCCGACCGCATGGTGATGGAGGACCTGTTCGAGAAAGGTCACTTCGATGCCGTCATCAACCTCGCCGCGCAGGCCGGCGTGCGCTACTCGCTGAAGAATCCGCACGCCTACGTGCAATCGAACATCGTCGGCTTCGCCAACCT
>JAHJNP010000029.1 GCA_018820745.1 Gammaproteobacteria bacterium | reverse complement strand
CGTAGTTCACATAAAACGTCAACACTTATTTCGAAATGGTTGCGGGGGCAGGATTTGAACCTACGACCTTCGGGTTATGAGCCCGACGAGCTGCCAGACTGCTCCACCCCGCGCCTGTCGCAATGTTTCGCGTCAATCGAGAAGCGGAACTATAGCAAAGCCCCCCCGGGGACGTCAACACTTCTTCGCCCTTCCGGTCAGCCCCGCTTGCCGAAAAAGACAGATCCCCAATGATTTCAACAGGCTGGCAATAGCCCGGCGATATTGCCCTGCACATGGCGGGGCTGCGCCAATCCCGGCATGGGCGCCATGGCCGGGGTTTCTGCACAATTAATAGGCAGACAGGGCGTTGCCCTTATCGCTACCATGCAAGGCTTGCATGAATGGGGGTTGATTGTGCGCATGACTGAGTTTTCCCTTTCGCGCTTGCCGCGCATCGAGTTCGGCGCGGGCGCGCTGGCCAAATTGCCGGCCATCGCCCGCGGGTACGGCGTGCGCGCATTGCTCGTGACCGGTGCCGGCTCGCTGAAAAGTTCGCCGTTCTGGCCTGACGTGACCGGCGGGCTGACGGCGCAGGGCATTTCGTGGCTGCACCTTGCCATCCAGGGCGAGCCGTCGCCGCAGATGGTAGACGAAGCCGTGCGCGCCTTGCGCGCAGAGCCTGTCGATGTCGTGATCGGCATCGGCGGCGGCAGCGCGCTGGACGCCGCCAAGGCGATTGCCGGCCTGCTCAAACCCGGCAATTCGGTAATGGATCACCTGGAGGGCGTGGGCCCCGAGCTGCCTTATGGCGGCCCAGCCACCCCGTTCATCGCCGTGCCGACCACCGCGGGCACCGGGTCGGAAGCGACCAAAAATGCGGTGCTGAGCGTGCAGGGAACGGATGGCTTCAAGAAATCCTTCCGTGACGAGAAACTGGTGGCGGAAGTCGCGCTGGTTGACCCCGACCTGCTGGCGACCTGCCCGCTTCCCGTGATTGCGGCGAACGGCATGGATGCCTTCACCCAGTTGCTGGAGTCCTATGTCTCCAGCCGCGCCGCGCCGCTGACGGACTCGCTCGCCTGGGGCGGCATGAAAGCCGCACGCGACGGCTTGCTGGCCCTGTATGCCGATGCCGGCGATGGGACGGCGCGCGAACGGATGGCGTATGCGGCACTGGTGTCGGGCATCACGCTGGCGCAGGTCGGGCTCGGCTCGGTACATGGACTGGCCGCACCGCTGGGGGCCTTTTTCCCGATTCCGCATGGTGCAGCGTGCGGAACGCTGGTCGCGACGGCTACGCGCATCAATATCGACACGCTCCGCGCGCGCGAAGCTGACGGCCATCCTGCGCTGGAAAAATATGCGCAGGTGGGACGCCTGTTGAGCAAACAGGGCTCGCTGGGCCAGGCTGCCGCGCATGCCGCCCTGATCGACACGCTGGAAGCCTGGACGCGCGAACTCAAGTTGCCGCGGCTTTCGCACTACGGCGTCACGCCGGCCGACATCCCGCGCATTGTGGCCAACAGTCGCGGCAGCAGCATGAAAACCAATCCGGTCCTGCTTGAGGACAGCGAAATCTCGGCCATCCTCATCGCGCGAATCTGACTGCGCCGCACTCAAGTTAGGCGCCCGCCATCCGCTATTTCTGCGACCCAACTGATGGAGCACAACATGTCCGGCCTTCTGGTTTTTTTTATCGTGCTCGCTCTGTTCGCCGTTTTCGGTGTATTCATCTTCAACCAGCTGGTGACGCTGAAACACAACGTCGGCAAGGCGTGGTCCAACATCGACATTCTGCTCAAGCAGCGTCATGACGAATTGCCCAAGCTGGTCGAGACCTGCAAGCAGTACATGCAGTTCGAGCAGGAGACGCTGGAAAAGGTGATGCAGGCACGCAGCCAGGTGGCCAGCGCGCGCGCATCGCACGACATTCCCGCGCTGGGCCAGGCCGAAGGCGCATTGCGGCTGGGGCTGGGCAATCTGTTTGCGGTAGCCGAGGCCTACCCCGAGCTGAAAACCAACGAGACCTTCCAGCACCTGCAGGCGCGCATCAGCGGCCTGGAAAACGCCATCGCCGACCGTCGCGAGTTCTACAACGATTCGGTCAACGTCAACAACGTGCGCGTCGAGCAGTTCCCCGACACCGTCGTCGCCCGGCTGTTCGGCTTCCGCCAGTTTCCGCTGCTGCGGTTTGCCGCCGAAGAGAAAAAAGACGTCGACCTGAAACAACTGTTCAATAGTTGATGCTCGGCGCGCGCTGGATGGCCGAATGGCGGCACGACTATGGCAATCTCGCGCTGGGCGGCGGCAACCTGGCCATCCTGCTGCTCGGTTTCCAGTTGCACTCGCGCATCGGCTGGCAGATCAGTTTTGCGCTGGTCGGGCTGACCAGCTTCTGGGCGTGGCACGCCAACCTCAAGCGCTATCGAACCGTGGCGGACACGCCGACCTCGCGCATCGCCTCGGCGCCTCAAGGCTATATCGAGCTGGTCGGACGCGGCCAGCAGCCGCCGGGCGCCGGCCTCGCCAGCCCGATCAGCGGCCTGCCCTGCCTGTGGTACCGCTACCGTATCGAACGCAAGAACGGCGACCGCTGGGAGCATGTCGAGTCCGGGATATCGCACGATACCTTCGGCATCAGCGACGGCAGCGGCCAGGTGCTGATCGACCCTGACGGCGCCGAAATCCTCACCTCGCGCAAGCAGGTTTCAAACACGGGCGGCTACCGCAAAACCGAATGGACATTGATTGAAGGCGAAACCATTTACGTCATCGGCGAGCACGTCACCCTGGGCGGCCCCAACGCCGTGCTCGACAAAAAATCCGATCTCGCCGCCCTGCTGGCCGAATGGAAACGCGACAAGACCGCCCTGCTAGCGCGCTTCGACGCCAACCGCGACGGCGAAATCAGCCTCGACGAATGGGCGCACGCGCGCCAGGCCGCATCTGATGAGATCGACCGCGCCCACCTCGACATCCGCTTGAAGGACGGCATCCACCTCATGCGCCAGCCGGCGCACGGCCGCCCCTTCCTCGTTGCCAACCGCGAGGTCACCGCACTGGTGCGGCATTTCCGCCTGTGGAGCTGGGCGCATCTGGTGCTGATCATGGCCGCGCTGGCAGGCCTGGCCTTCGTCGAGCGCGCGTTCTGAGCGACGCTTGCCCTACCCGAGTTCGCGCCCTATAGTTGGATTACGGAGGACGCCCCATGAAACACGCCATACCTGAAACACCCCCCGACTACGATCACACCCGCATCGTCGAGCGGCCCGATGGCTGCTACTGGATCGATGCCGATACCGGCGAGGAATACGGCCCCTTCGCGAGCATGCTGGAAGCCGTGCAGGACATGGAATACAACGCCGAAAGCGACTTCGAGCCCGGCGAGACGGTGGCAGAAGCCGAGGAAGAAATAGGCATATCCGACTGGATCGATCCCGACACCGGCGAGCCCGGCGAACAAGCTCACCGCCCGGTTGAGTGAGTCCCCGCCGAGCCTGGCCGTCCGGCTTTGAATGGCGCCGCCGACTCCGCGGCCCGCGCCTCGCGCTCGAACACATTGTCGCGATACGGATGGCCGCCGCGCACCCAGGCGAGCAGGCCGGCTAGCGGATACAGCACCAGCAGCAAGACCCCCCAGCGCTCGAACTGCCTGACATGCGCACGCTCATGCACCCGGGTTGCCGACAGTGCGTCCAGCGACACGCCCACCACCACATGTCCCAGCGTGATCGCCGCCACCGCGCCGCTGAAAGGGAAACCCCGCCTTAACACCCGTGCCGGCCAGCCGCCCGCGGCCTCCAGCACACCGTCCACCCGCAGCAAGGTTCCGCCGCTGCTGCGTGCAACGACCGCCACCAGCATGCCGAACAGGGTCACCGGAAGCGCCCACAGATAAAGCAAGACCCGCAGCACTATTGAGGCCGCATTCCAAAATCCGGATGCAGGCCCAATGGCCGCCTGGTTCGGATGTTCGGTCCGGCACCACCCGGGCCGGGGAAGCCCGGTGGTGGCGCCATCAATATCGGCACATTCAAGTTCGTCCGTGCCGATTCAATCATTCAATCAATGTCGGTCGGGCCGGCAAACCAGCGGGCTTCCGGCAGGCCGTGGCGCACAAAATGCGCCCGGGCCTGATCCAGCTGCGCTGCGGTGCCTGCTGCATAAACATCGAATCGATGCAGGTCGGGGTAATCCAGCACGATGTCTGCCAGCACAGCATCGGGGTCGCTGCTCTGCGCGTGCGGCACGTAGTTGAAATTATCCAGCGCGTCGGTCCAGGTGCGACACAGGTTGTCCTGGTAATGGCCGGCCTCGTCAGCCAGCCAGTGCAGGTCCATCGACTCGGCCAGCTCCAGCGACATGGCATGCTGGATCAGGCTCTTGATCGGCGCGAAGCCGGCGCCGAATGCGAGAAAGATCACCGGCCGCGGCGAGTCCTCGTCCAGCACGAACTCGCCGAACGGCCCTTCCAGCTTCACCGTGTCGTTGGCTTTCAACGCGGTGAACAGCGTCTCGGCGAAGGCATCGCCGGGGCGGCGCGGAATCTGCACCTCGATGTGGCGGTCGTCGCACGGGCAACTGGCGATCGCATAGCGCCCGCTCACGCCATCGACCTCGACCTCGATGCTCTGCCCGCCGAGGTAGCGCAGGCGCTGGCTGCGCGGCGCCAGAATGTGCAACGCGGCCATCTGCGGGTTGAACACCTCGACCGATTTGACCTTGGCGGTGATCTGCTGCAGCGGAATGTCGCGCGCCTCGGCCACATTGGCCTCGATCACCACATCGTTCACCGGTGCGTAGGCGCACAGCAGGATCACGCCGGTGTCCTTTTCGGCCTGCTTCAGCACATAGTCGTGGGCATGGACTTTCTTGACCTCGCCCGACACCACGCGCGCCTTGCACTCGCCGCAGTTGCCGTTGCTGCAGCCGTAGCTGAGCGACACGCCGTTGCGCAGCGCAGCTTCGAGCAGCGTGTCGTTGCCGTCCACATAGAATTCGTGGCCACTGGGCTGAATGGTCACATGAGCTGACATGAGTTTAAGTATCCTTTCCTGTGCAATCACCGCCTGCGCCAGCACGGCGTCCGGCGGCGTTTCGGCCAGATTTCGCAATAGAAACGCGCGCAGCGTATGCAGTGCATGGTGCGTCTCGGCGCCCGCATTTTCCTCGAGCTCTTCGATCTTCTCGTCCAGCCAGGCCATCACATTGCCGTAGTGCAGCAGCAGCGCTTTGGCCGCCGCGTAGTCGTCGCCCAGTTCGTTCAGCCGGGCCACCAGCACATCCTTGTCCGGCAGCGCGCGCTCACGCACCCGCTTGGCAAACGCCTTGTCCTTGATTTCGGTTACCCGGCGGAACTCCGCATCGTCATCCCACTTCACCTCGGGGAACGCGCGCAGCAACTCGTCGAGCTCGACCATGCCGTCGAAGGTTGCCAGCGTGCCGCCGCGGATCATTTCCTGCAGCGTGTGGCGTGGCTGTCCAACCAGCTTGGCGACGCGGGAAAGCGGGAGTAAATGACTCATGCCGCGATGTTACTACGTGCGTCCGGCAGACAGAATCGGCAATTCGCCCCGATTCCGGATCCCCGATTCGCCTGCTCCGTGCTTCTGCCAATACAATCGCGCCACGGTTTATTTACACGATGTTCCCGCGCGCCATGCCTTCAGTCACCACCCGCCCCTGTCCCGCCGACGCCCGCACCGCCCTTGAACAGGCCGGCTTCGCGCCGGCCTGGGCCCGGCTGTATGCCGCGCGCGGCGTCACCCATCCCGAGCAGGTCGCGCACCGCCTGCCGCAGCTGCTGCCGCCTGCCGGCCTGCTGCACATCGAGCGCGCCGCCGCCCTGCTGGCCGACGCCGTCG
>JAHJNP010000333.1 GCA_018820745.1 Gammaproteobacteria bacterium | reverse complement strand
GATCGCGCCGGCGCGCTTTACGCGCGCGGATTCAGCCAGGGAAATTTGAAGCTGCAGGGAAGGCAGGAGGGCCGCCCCGGCTTGATGCCGTGGGGGTTGCGACGGTGTGAAATTCGGGCCGGGCACCCAGGGGGCATAAAGGCGGCCCTCCTACAGGTAAGGTTCAAGCCGGATCAATCATCAGGCAGCGGTGAGCGGTTTGCCTTTGTGGGCGGCGACCGACTGGCCGGCCTGGTCGTACAGGCCGCCCTGGCTGGTTGCGCTGTGGACCAGCACGTTGAGTGCCTGCCGGGTGGAGGTCAGGCGCAGCTCGATCAGCGCGCCGATGCGCTGGTTCATCGCCTGGGCGTCCTGTTCCATGTCGCGCAGCTGCTGCCAGCGGGTGCGTGCTTCGGGCTGGCCAAGCTGCGCCAGCCAGGCGTCCATGCCGGCGTGATCGGGCGTGTGGCCGGCAGCCTGCAGATCGGCAAGACGGCTTCGCGCATGGTCGCTCACGGTCTGCAACTGGGTCAGCTTGGCGGTATTCAGCAGCGCCAGGCGGTCGGCGGCGCCTTCGATCAGCGCCTGTTCCTCTTCCTGCAGCACCTGCAGCAATGCCTGCCATGCGGCGTTTTCCAGCTTCAGCCTGGCAGGCAGGGATGGATTGTCGTGCGATGGTTTATTGGGCGACACGGAGCATCTCCTTTACCGCGTCGATCAGGCCGTCGGCGATGTTTTCGGTGTTGATGGTGTACTGGCCGCTGGCGATGGCTTCCTTGATGCTGTCCACGCGCGCCCGGTCGATGACCGGAATCGCGGCAAGCCGGGTTTCCAGCTGCTTCATCCGGGCGGCGCGCTGACTCAGGGTGACATCGGTCTGGTCGGTGTCGGTACGCGTGTCCGCCTGCGGCTGGGCGGGCCGGTTTTCGACGGAGGCCGGCAGCGTAACCGGCTTTTGTCCGGGATCAATTTTCATGGCAGGTTCCTGGGTCGGCAGAACAGGGATGACATTTTTCTAGCTATGTCAGTAACGTCAATTTGTAAATTTACTGAAGCCGGGCGATCGGCTCAAAAGCTGACCACTACCTGCTGGCCATCCTGCGCAATGCCGCTGACCACTTGGCCGGAGCGGGTTTTCACCCGCACCCGGTCGCCGCGGCTGGCATTGGCCAGCGCCTGGCCCCGACTCTGGACGGAAAAGCCCGGGCCGTTCATCACCAGGCGGGTGGTCTGTCCCTGCTGCACCGCCAGTGGCGGGCGCAGCAGCGCACTGCGCAGCGGCGCACCCGCAGCCAGACCGGAAACCGCGCGATACCCCAGCATCGCATCGGCATCGGTGACGACGTCGGCGGGCAGGCTGCCGAGGTCGCCCTCGCGCAGGGTGATGTCGGCCGCGGTCAGCACGTGGTTGGCAGGCAGCGGCTGGCGGGTCACGGCGTAGTGGCCGATCACGCGCACCTGGGCGGACAGGTAGACCGTCCATGGACTCGGCGCCAGGCAGCGCACCCCCACGGTGATCCTGCCGATGCTGCGGCTGCCGGCCGGCTGGAAGGGATCGAGCACCGCGCAGGCCGGCAGCGAACTGCGCGGCAGCTTGACCTGAATCGACACCTTGCCCGGCAGGCCGCCGGTTTGCGTTTTCAGAAAGCGCTCGGCGTGCGCCTGCAGCGCGGCCGGATCCTGCCGATCCGCCGCGTGAGCGACGGCCGACGCGCACAGGCACGCGGCGGCGAGCCACTGGTGGGCGCGTCTACCTGCATTTGGTGCACCTGCTGCCATCTGCGACTCCTCGACTCGGCTTCTCACACTGCGCCATTGTAGGAAGCGGGGCGCCATCTTAAGCGGCGAAATGGGCCGGCTTTCTGCCGCTTATCGTGCGATTGGATGGACAGGGGCGTGTCTAGGATGCAGTCATCGCAAAAAGGCTTTGCGGCACACACAGCAAAGAAACGAGGTGACGACCATGCTGAACCGGCTGGATGACATGCTGAGCTTCCACACCCAGGCGCTGCGCGTACGCGACCAGCGCCAGCAGGTGCTGGCGTCGAACATCGCCAACGCCGACACGCCCGACTACAAGGCGCGCGACCTGGATTTCAAGACCGCCCTGCAGGGCGCGCTCAACGGCGCCGGCAGCGCCGGCGGCACTGCGCTGGCCACCACGACGCCGGGGCACCTGGCGGGCAAGCCCGGCCTGGGCGCCGACGCGGGGCTGCTGTACCGCACCCCGGCGCAGGGCAGCGTCGACGGCAACACGGTGGACATGGACACCGAGCGCGCCGCGTTCGCCGACAACGCCATTCATTATGAATTCAACCTGACCCGGATCAGCCAGCAGATCAAAGGCATGCTGGCCGTCATTAGGGATAAGGAGTCTAGCGCATGTCTTTATTC
>JAHJNP010000028.1 GCA_018820745.1 Gammaproteobacteria bacterium | reverse complement strand
GCGCGGCATGTGCAGCTTGATGGCGTCCACCTGAGCCTGATCGGTCACCTGCAGCGTGACGTCGACCTGCATATACCGCTCGCCATCCTGAAGGTTGACGGTGAAGGTTTCGAGCGCCAGGTAGATCGGCGCTGTATGCGGTTTTTCCTGGGCCTCCTTGGCGTCCTTGGGGGTGTCGTCCTGCTGGCTGAAGAACCAGGCAGCCGCACCGCCGCCGCCCAGCAGAACCACGAGGGCGCCGATGATGATGAACAGCTTTTTCTTCGGCTTCCCGGCTGGGGCGGCTTCTGCCGCCTCGTCAGGTTCGGCAGCTTCGGTGGGTACGGCAGGTCTGGCCATCGATACGGTTCCTCTGTAGGGACAATGCGGTGTGGGTGTTTGTCATTATTGAAAGAAACAAGCGCCTTCGATACCGGGAATAGAGGGGAAAAATAGACGCATATCGTTTAATGCAGGCCGCAGATCCGCGTCAGTGCAGATCCCCAACATGTCCCTGTATGAGGACCGCCCCCGCCCCGAATTCCGCCCCGTCGCTACCGCCACGGCATCGGCCCGGGGGCGGGCCGCCTACCCTTGCGGCCTACATCCGCACGGATCTGTGGGAGCATCCGCAAGGGGGGGGCCGTCAGGCGAAGGTGTCGACCAGGCCGCGCCCGGATTGCTGGGCAGGCAAATGAAGGGTCTGCGGGCCGGCGCTGGCGCCATCACCCGTTCCGCCAAACGGCGGGGCGACCCGTTGCGCCTGGCGGCCGGAGGGATCGTCCTGCCGCGGTGTGTCCGCGCTCACCGTCGCCTGCTCCAGCTGGATGCCGGCCTCGTTCATCATTTCCTTCAGGCGGGGGAAGGCGGCTTCCAGCGCCTGGCGAACTTCGGGTTGGGCGGAGAAGAAGCTGGCGGTGGCCTGCTCGTTCGAAATGTTCAGCACGATCTGCAGCGGACCCATATTCTGCGGGTTGAGCGTGAGCGTGGCCGTTTGCTGGGCGCCCGCCGCCATCCACACGACTTTCTCGCCCAGCGCCTGATTCCAGGCCGTTGTGCCCAGCGTGGGGGCCAGTTTGGACGACGCAGCTTCATTCAGCGTGTGCAGGGTTTCAAAGGTTGCCTGCGAGGCGGGGCGCATGGCGGGATTGCTCATGAGGTCAGACATGAACTCGCCCTTCACGGCATCGCCCTGCCGGGCCGCCGCCAGCTGACCTGAAAATGCGGTGGCCATGGCAGCCGTGGACGTCTGCACATTGCCTTTGCCGGACAGGGCGGGATCGATTTTTTGCGTGTCGCGCGCCAGGTCGGAAAATTGCCCGGTCTGGGTTGTCCGGCCCTTGCGGGAATTCTGGAAGCGCAGGGTGGTGGCGTCTTCGTCGGCCGGCTGATCGGCGTCAACGCCGTTCGCCCGGGCCGGTGCCGGCTTCAGCTGATCCGGGGTGATCGCCAGTCCAAGCAGCGTCGCAGGGTCGGTCGTGGCGTTCTCGGTCACGGGCGGGGCAAGCAGATCGCCCGTGGCGTCACCAGCCGCTTCCGTTTTGACCGTTTCGGCCGCGTCGGCCGCGTCGACATCGGTGCCTTGCTTGGCCTCGCTGCTGTTGCGCCGGCTATGTGCCATCTCGCTCGACAAGACCTGGCTGAACGGCACGTCCGCCGCGGCGGCATCCTGCTGCTTGCCGGCGGCGGGCTGCGGCTGCGCAGCATTGACCGGATTGATATTCATGGGGGTCGCGTTCATGGTCTTGTGTCCTGTCAGATTTCAGGAAGGGTTGCGCTTGTACAGCGCGGCCCGGGCGGCGTGTTCGTCGTTCTGCTTCTGGTCGAGCCACAGTTCGCGGCGCGTGCTTTCCTTGCTGGCGCGGCCGGCCAGCGTGACGAACGACATTTTCTTCTGCTCGCAGGCCTGCCAGACCGTACGCGCCTGGGCGATCTGCAGTTGGGCGTCGCTGACGACTTTCTGCTGGCCGGCGATGGCGTGGTCGAGCTTTTGCATGAATACCTGGAAGTTGTTGAAGTGCGTCGTGCTGATTCCGCTGGCCAGGTTGGACTGGCAGCGCGCAGCATAGTCGTCGCGGTACTGCGTCAGCAGGTCGAGCTTCTGGTCCGCCTCTTCGCCGGCGCGCAGCGTGGCGCCGAGCCGTTTCGCGGCCTCCTCGGTTTCCTTGTTCGCGAGTTCGATCAGCGTATCGAGTGCGGAGGGATGAGCCATTCAGGGTGCCTGTCGTTCGGTGAGGGTTATTGGAACAGGGCTTCGAGTTCGGCCAGGCTTTGCTGGACGTTCGAGTGCTCGGAAATGGTTTGCTGCAGGAAGGCTTCAATGCCCGCCTGCAATTTGATGGCTTCGTCCAGCAGCGGATCGGTGCCTGCCGCATAGGCGCCGACGTTGATCAGGTCGCGGCTGCGCTCGTAGCGCGAAACCAGTTTTTTCAGACGATGTGCGCGTTGCTGGTGTTGCGGCGCGGTGATGCCCTGCATGACGCGACTGATCGACTGCTCGATATTGATGGCCGGGTAGTGGCCGCTCTCGGCCAGCGAGCGATCCAGCACGATGTGGCCGTCGAGAATCGCGCGCGCGGCATCGGCGATCGGATCCTGCTGGTCGTCGCCCTCGGTGAGCACGGTGTAGAAAGCGGTGATCGAGCCGCCGCCGGGCTTGCCGTTGCCGGCGCGCTCGACCAGCGCCGGCAGCTTGGCGAACACCGACGGCGGGTAGCCCTTGGTGGCCGGCGGCTCGCCGATGGCCAGGGCGATTTCACGCTGCGCCATCGCATAGCGGGTGAGCGAATCCATGATCAGCAACACGTGCTTGCCCTGGTCGCGGAAATGCTCGGCGATCGAGGTGGCGTAGGCCGCGCCCTGCATCCGCACCAGCGGCGGGGGGTCGGCGGGGGCGGCCACCACGACGGCGCGCGCCAGGCCTTCCTCGCCGAGAATCTGTTCGATGAATTCCTTGACCTCGCGGCCGCGTTCGCCGATCAGGCCGACCACGATCACGTCCGCGCTGGTGTAGCGCGCCATCATCCCCAGCAGCACGCTCTTGCCGACGCCGGAACCGGCGAACAGGCCCATGCGCTGGCCGCGCCCCACCGTCAGCATGCTGTTGATCGCACGCACGCCGACGTCGAGGATGGTGTCGATCGGCGCGCGCGACAGCGGGTTGGCGGCGCGGTTGTTGAGTGGTGCGGTGGCGGTGGTCTGCACCGGGCCG
>JAHJNP010000332.1 GCA_018820745.1 Gammaproteobacteria bacterium | reverse complement strand
GAGCCCTGCCCCGCCCCTGTGCTGAGCGCCTCCAGCAGCCCGCCGTGCATCTCCACCAGCGCTTTCACCAGAGTCAGGCCGATCCCCAGTCCACCCTGGCTGCGATCCAGGGTGCGCTCGCCCTGCTTGAACAAATCAAAGACCTGCGGCAGCAATTCGGCCGGAATGCCCATGCCGTTGTCGCACACCTTGATCTCGATGACCGGCCCGGCAATGCCGACATCAAGCTGGATTTTTCCGCCTGCCGGCGTGTACTTGGCGGCATTGTCCAGCAGGTTGAGCAGCACCTGGGCAAGCCGCACCGGGTCGCCTTCCAGATAGACCGCCTGCTCGGGCAGCCGCACCGCAACCCGATGTCCCATGGCATCGATCAAGGGGCGGGCCATGTCGAGGGCCTGGTTCACCACCGCGGCCACTTCGATGCGGGCCACCTTGAGCGCGACCTTGCCGCGAACAATGCGCGAGACGTCCAGCAGGTCGTCCACCAGGCGGATCAGGTGGCCCACCTGTCGCTCGATGACCTGCTGCGCCCATTGCACCCGCGGCTCCTGTCCCTCCAGGCGCCCCAGCACGTGCGCGGCGTTGCGGATCGGCGTCAGCGGATTGCGCAGCTCGTGGGCCAGCATGGCGAGGAACTCGTCCTTGCGCCGGTCGGCTTCCAACAATTCCAGTTCGGCCTGCTTGAGGCCGGTAATGTCCTGGCTGGTGCCGAAGCCGCCCAGCAGCTGTCCTTGCTCGTCGAATTCCAGTTCGGCCTTCTGCCGCACCCATTTCACCTCGCCGTCCACTACCAGCCGGTGCTCGATGTCATAGGGCTTGCCCTGCAAACAAGCCTGCCACATCTTGTCCACATAGGCTCGGTCATCCGGATGCACGGTCGCGAGGAATGTTTCATAGGTCAGGGGCAGGCCTTGGGGGATGCCGTAGAGGCGGTAGTTCTCATCCGACCAGTGCAATTCATTGCGTTGAATATTGAGCCGCCAGTTGCCGATCCGGGCTACGGACTGGGCATGACTCAGGTCCGCCTGGCTGTCGCGCAATGCCTGCTCGATCTGCTTGCGTCCGGTGATGTCGCGCACTGCCGTAAAGCGGCGGCCAGCGGGTGCGCCGGCCGGGGTCGTCTTGCCGTGGGCCTCGACGAGGATGCGGCGGCCGTCCTTGCTCAGCATCGCGTGTTCGACGATGCTTTCGCGACCGAACCGGATGTTTTCCGCAATGCGTTCACGGTCCTCGGGCACGATCAGGTCGCCGATGAGCCGGCCGGTCAGTTCCTTGACCGTAGAGCCCAGCATGCGCGCGAATTGTTCGTTGCAGTCCAGGATGCGGCCGCGCTTGCTGATGACAATGCCTTCGAAGGTAGTGGCGGCAAACAGCGCCAGGCGTTCCTCGTTCTCGCGCAAGGCCTGTTCGTCATGCATGCGCTGGCTGACGTCGCGCAGGATGGCAGTGAATAGCCGGCGGCCCTGCACATTGATCTGGGAGATCGATACCTCGACCGGGAAGAGCTCGCCATTGGCCCGCCGGCCGTGGGCGCAGCCAGGACCCATCGGGTAACGGTTGCTCACCCCGGTCCGGGCGAAGGTGTGGATATGTTCCGCATGTTTCTGGCGGGACGCTTCCGGCAGAAACATCTCAAGGGACTGGCCCAAGGCGTCGGCGACCGGCAGGCCGAACATCCGCTCTGCTCTCGGGTTGAACAGCACGATGCGCTGGCGCTCGTCCACGCTGATGATGGCATCCATGGCCGACTCGATCAGCCCCGCCAGAAGCTGTTCCTTTTCACGCGATTCCGCCAGCGCCTGCTGCACCAGCCGCAGCTCTTCCTGCAGGTGTTCGACGGCTGGCGAGGTGGGCCTTCCGGAATCTGACCGGGCATGATCCGCAAGACCCGGTTGTCCATCCCCATGTGGCGGCAGCTCATCCTCCACGGGTTGCTTGTTTGCCATGCCTTCCTCTCTCCATTTGCCTGCCTTCTCTTCCCGCCGCAGTTGCGGGGCGCTTTGCCGATGAACCCGATTCTTGATCAAATTCCAGACAGCCGCAATCCATGGCCCTGCGGGTGCGCGCGCTGTTCGGGGCAAGCAGCCCAACGATCCGTACAGCTACGAGGACAAGCTTTTCGGCGGGTTGGCAACGTCAGGGGGCATCTATGCGGGAAAGGCTTGCTGGCCTTGGCTTGTATTTTCCGACCGGCCGCAACGGTTTCGGTGTGCCGACATCGGGCTTATGGCATGGCGGGCATCAGCCAGCCTCCGCCGGCCCGATTCCATTCCCCTTCTTAAGAACATGGATTTTTTGCCGATGACAAATCCAGGAGGTTTCCTTAACACTTGAATAAAAACGGGAAAAACATAATGAACACCTCGTGCCCTTTGCGGAGTATCGGCCTTTCAAAATTCCTGATTAACGCTCTTGCAGGCCAGTCTGGGCAGGGGCTGCCCCGACATTCAGTACCCGTTAGCGCCTCTGCCATGTCGCACATGGCATTGCACCTCATTTCCCATCGACCTGCCGTGTCCGGACCGCATTCCGAGCCCGTATGAGCGCACAGCCTTACGTCGAGCCAGCCATCCGCACGATTGTGGGTGCATTCATCGTGGCCTGTGGCGCCCTGGTCTACTTGAAGCCGGAATGGTTGTTTCTTTGGCTATCCGTCCTGCTTTTCGTGGGCTTCAATCTGTTCCAGTCTGGTTTCACGAAATTCTGCATGATGGAAAAAATGCTTAGGAAACTGCATTTCCGAAGCGAACTGGACGAAATCAGGACCCTCAACAAGGCGAATGCCGAGGCCGAGGCACGGGCGGCTTTCTACGACACGCTCGGCTTGCTGAACGAGGTCGTCATCGAACTCTCGTGCGACGGCAAGCTGGCTTTTCTGTCTGATCACTGGTTCAAGCTTCTCGGCTGCAGCCACCAGAACGAGTCGCAGTTTATTGGACGCCCCTTTCTCTCGTTCATCAACAATCATGACCGTGGCGCACTCGAAATCCTGCTGAGCGGCCTGCTCGAAGGCTATCGCGAGACGATGAGCTTCCGCTTTCGAATGTTTCGCGAAGATGGCCAGGAACATTGGGTCGAGGGGAAGTTCGCCCTTTACCGCAAGCAGGGAAAGGTCCAGGGGACACGCGGCGTGCTGCGCGACGTGACCGATACGCACGTGCAGGAAAAGCGCATCACACACATGGCCATGCACGATGCGCTGACCGGCTTGCCGAACCGGATGTACCTGGACGAGCGGATCAGCGAGGCGATCGAACGTTCGAATATCGCCGCATCGAAGTTTGCCCTTTTGTTTATCGACCTGGACAATTTCAAGAGAATCAACGACCTGCACGGGCACAAGACGGGCGACCAGTTGCTGGTCAGGGTAAGCGACATCCTGCGCGCCACCCTGCGCGAAACCGATGTCCTGGCGCGGTGGGGCGGCGACGAGTTCGTGGTGCTGCTGCCCTTCCAGCGCAATGCCGAAATCGTGCGCAAGGTGGTCAGCAAACTGATGGACAAGCTGCAGCTGGAGCTGGAAGCGCAGCAAAGCGGCACCTTCGTCACGCTGAGTATCGGTATTGCCGTCTATCCCGACGATGCCCACACTGGCGAGGCGCTATTGGTGCAGGCCGACAAGGCGCTGTTCCATGCCAAGTCGCAGGGCCGCAACAACATCCAGATGTTCGGCGATTTGCAGACGCACACGCCGGGATTCGAGGATGTGGAAATGACGTCCCGTTTCGTCGCCGCGGTCAAGGAGAACAAGCTGCAGGTGCACTACCAGCCGGTGATGGATGCCGGCGACCATAAACGTATCGTCAGCGTCGAGGCGCTGGCCCGCTGGCATGACGACAAATACGGCTGGGTCAGTCCGGCCACTTTTATACCGCTGGCCGAGAACATAGGGCTCATCAACGAGGCGGGCCGCCAGGTGATGGAACAGGCACTGGATCACTTCAGCCAGTGCAGCGGCGTATGTGCAGGGCTAAAACTGGCCATCAATGTTTCGAAGCGTCAGCTGATGTCGGTGGATTTTTACCCCATGCTCCTCGACCTGGTTGGGCGCTACGGCATGAGCCCCACCCAGATCAAGCTGGAAATCACCGAAAGCATCGCGCTGGACGGGATCGAGCAGGCGAAGGTCTATCTGCAGCGGCTCTCGGATGCGGGCTTTACGCTGTCACTGGATGATTTCGGTACCGGATTTTCGTCGCTGTCCCACGTGCACGAACTGCCTTTAGACGAAATCAAGATCGATATTTCCTTCGTGCGCCGCATCAGGACACCGGAAGGCGCAGTCCTGGTCAAGACGATCGTGGACATGGGCCATGCCATGCAGCTGGCGCTCGTTGCGGAAGGCGTCGAGGATCTGGAAACCGCGACGATTCTGCAGGGCATGGGGGTGGAAATGCTGCAGGGCTACCATTTCAGCAGGCCCATGCCGAAGGAGGAATGTGCCGGTTTCATCGCCGGGCTACGAAGCGCGCTGCCCGACTCGGTGAACGCTGCCTGACACCCCCCTTCCTTCACAGGCTGGCGCCCTGCACATGCAGGCCGCACGTCTGATCAGTGTGATGCAGACTGGCCAACCCGGCCTTCGGATCGCAGATCCGCCATGACCACGTGGGGCGTTATCCGGATTGCGTCCACCGAAAACACTCCCGCAGCCTGATGCCCCCCGTCTTCCAGACGACACCTGGCCATGGGCTGTTTGTCCTCAAAACCATTCCTTCAAAAGTCTTTTAGCCGCGACAGCGAAATCGCCGCTGCCAATCGCACAAGGACTGATCGATTCTCATCAAGCGTCAGGGTGCCCCGTGATGCGAATGCCGGGCGTCAGCGTTCGCGCGGAATTCTCCTTCATCTTGCGAACGGCTGAAGACAACCGACGGGTAAATGCCTTACTCTATTAACTTAATTTGAAACCAGTAGAAGAGACGTCATATGGCCAAACCCAATTATTCGTTTGCGAAGCGTCAGCGAGACCTCGCCAAGAAACAGAAGAAGGAAGACAAACTACGGCGGAAAAGCGAAGGCGCAAGCGACAATCCGCCCCAGGATGATGAGCTGCAAGAGGTTCCGCCGCAGACGACCGACGACGAGAAACCGGCCGACTGACCCCGCTGAGCCTTCGCGGCATCCTGCTGCGATGGGGCTCCCACGTGGCGATGCCATGGGGCGCTGAAAGCGTTCACGCTGCCCCGGGACAAACAATTGCTGCACCCTATTCCAATATGCCAGCTGTCCTGCGTGTCGTTCAGGCCGACATTACCTCCCTGGCAGTCGATGCCATCGTCAATGCCGCCAATTCGTCGCTGCTCGGCGGCGGTGGCGTAGACGGCGCGATTCACCGCGCCGCCGGCCCCGGCCTGCTGGACGAATGCCGCACGCTTGGCGGCTGCAGGACCGGCGACGCAAAACTCACCCGAGGCTACCGGCTTCCTGCCCGATTCGTCATCCACACGGTCGGCCCGGTCTGGCACGGCGGCAACCGGGGCGAGCCTGAGCTGCTCGCGTCCTGCTACCGGCGCTGCATCGAGGTGGCTGCGCAGAACGGCATTCACAGCCTGGCGTTTCCGGGCATTAGCACCGGGGTTTACGGCTATCCCGTCGAGCGTGCCGCAGGGATAGCCGTCGCGACGGTGCGCGCCGCCGTGCCGGCGTTTCCGGCCATCCGGGAAGTGATCTTCTGCTGCCATTCGGCGGCCGACCTCGCCGTCTACCAGGCACTGCTTGCCGACGCAGCGGGCTGACTGCGCATGGACGTGGTGCTGGTTCATGGCATGGGCAGAACGCCGCTCTCCATGATGCGGCTGCGCCGGCGATTGCGGCGGGCCGGCCACCATCCGCGCCTGTTTGGCTACTCCCCAACGTTTGAAACCTTGCAAGGCGCGACCGCACGCCTGGTGAAGCTGATCGAGCGGCGGGTGGACACCCGGCACTACGCATTGGTGGGGCATTCGCTCGGGACAGTGATTATCCGGACCGCACTGGCCCATCTGCAAAACCGCCAGCCCGCCGCCTGCATTTTCCTGGCGCCGCCGATGCTCGCCTGCAGGGCCGCCCGGCATTTTTCCCGCTGCCGGCTATACCGGTTATTGATGGGCGAGATGGGCCAGTTGCTGGCGGACGAGTCGTTCATGCTGCGCTTGCCGATGCCGGCGGTTCCCACCCGGATCTATGCCGGGGCCGGCGGGCCGCGCGCATCCTGGCTGCCGTTCGGCATGGAGGCCAACGACGGCATCCTCGCCGTGTCGGAAGCCACCGGCCGCCATCAAGCAATGGCCGTCGAGGTGCCGTCCCTTCACACCTTCATCATGAATTCGAAGCGGGTTTACGCTGACATGATCCGGTTCATCGAAACGCTTGAAGCGTCAGCCCATGCGGGCGGATCGCTTGACGAGGAGTAAAGCCATGGAACCCCGCATCAGCCTCATCACCCTCGGCGTGGCCGACCTCGCGCGCGCCACCCGTTTCTACAAGGACTGCCTGGGTCTGCCGCAACTGGAGACGCCGCCATCAATCACCTTCTTCGAACTCGGCAAGACCTGGCTGGCGCTATGGCCGCGCGAAAGCCTGGCGGCCGACGCCGGCCTGACGCCGGAGGGCTCGGGGTTTCGCGGCTTCGCGCTGGCGCACAACGTGCGCTCGCCGGCCGAGGTGGATGCGCTGCTGGCGCATGCAGCCGCCTGCGGCGGCACCGTGACCCGGCCCGGCCAGCCGACCGACTGGGGCGGCTACTCCGGCTATTTCAGCGACCCCGACGGCTTCGTCTGGGAAGTGGCGCACAACCCGGACTTCCCTCATGTCTGAGCCGCGTCCGGTCGGCCCAGCCCGGGTGACCGCATGAACGCTAGCTGGTACGACCGTCACCTGCTGCCGCACCTCGTGGACTTCGCCTGCGGCATGCAACCGGTCCGCCGCCAGCGCGAGATGATCGTGCCGCTGGCGCACGGCCGCGTGCTCGAGGTGGGCATCGGGACCGGCCTCAACATGCCGTTCTACGACCCATCCCGGGTCCGCTACATCGTCGGCGTGGATCCCGCGCTGCAGATGCACCGTCTGGCGTCGAAGCGCATCGCCCAGGCGGGGCTCGACGTCGAACTGGTCGGAATTTCGGCCGAGACGCTCCCGCTGGAGGACGCCAGCATCGACACCGTCGTCACCACCTACACGCTGTGCACGATTCCCGATCCGGTCGCGGCGCTGAGGGAAATGCGCCGCGTGCTCGCGCCGGGCGGCAGGCTGCTGTTCTGCGAGCACGGCCGCGCGCCCGACGCAAGCGTGCGGCGCTGGCAGGTCAGGCTGACACCGCACTGGCAGAAGATCGCCGGCGGCTGCCATCTCGACCGCGACATTCCGGCGCTGCTGGCGGAGGCCGGATTCCGCTGCGACGCACTGCAGACGCGATACCTGCCCGGGCCGCGGCCGCTGACCTTCAACTACTGGGGCGAAGCGGTGGCGGCGTAAATGCGCCCGGCTCACACCCACACGAGACACCACCCATGATCCGATTGCCCCAATCACTGAACGCCTGGGGAACGCCCGCCTTCAGGGAGGTCTTCATCCAGGAAGTCGCGCAACTGGACGCCGCCGAGCTGCCGCTGCAGCAGGGTCTGGCCCGCAGCAGCCACGTCACGGAGCGGCCGTTCCAGGCAATGCTCATCAGCGCCAGCGAGGATGCCGGCCTGCTGCGAGTGAAGGCGGGGATTTTCTATACGGGGATCATCGCCGGCTGCAGTTGCGCGGACGACCCCACGCCGATCGACGAATTGAACGAATACTGCGTGGTGCAGTTCGACATCGACACGACGACGGCCGCAGCCACGGTGACGCTGCTGGCGGAATAGGCGGGCTGAAATCCGGGGATCAGGGCAGAAGCAGACAGAAAACCGCGCCCTGATCGTTGTGCAAGCGCAACTCGCCCCGGCGCCCCCGATTGTCGTGGCTGTGCGCAATCACGCTGGAGAACTGCAGGCCGAGGCCGGTTCCCGTTGATTGTAAAGTGGCATTTGCGGCCGCACTGGCCAGGATGTGTTCCGGATAGCCTGAGGAGTCGTCGCGAACCGTCAGGGCGAGGCAGCCTTCCGTCATGCTTGCTTCGATGCGCAGGGCCGAACGCGCGTGGGCGAGGGAGTTGTGGATGGCGTTGATCAGGGCCATTTCGACCAGATCGCGGTCGAAGAACCAGATTTCCGGCACGTCCGCCGCCAGCGCGGCCTCGACCCGGATGCGGCCGCGCGAGAGCGCCGTCGCCCGGTCCCGGATTTCGTGCACCGCATCATGCGGCGACCAGGCATCGATGGCCGGGCGGATCGGCTGGTCGATCGCCTTGTAGATCAGCAGCGCCTGCTGCAGCCGGTCGACCACGCCCTGGCACAGCAGCCGCGCCGCGTCGACCGTGGCATCGTGTTCGGTCTCGTCCTGCCGGGGAATGCCGTTGATGGTCATCGACAGCAGGCCGAGATCGTTCTTCAGCTCATGGATCAGCGCGGCATAGAGGTCGGTGCCGTCGAATTTCATGCAGGGGTTTTCCGCTGGATGCCAAACCGGTTTTCCACGGCTTTTAGCTGCAGGCGCAGGCCTGCGAGGCGCGCATGGCCGGGGGCCTGGCGTTCCGCTTCATCCAGGTGGCGCCGGGCGGCCTCGATCATCCTTTCGTCCAGGCCGGCCTGGTCGATGTATTTGAGGATCACCCATACGGCGTTCATCATGATGCGCGGGTTGTGGGGCGCTTCGGCGCACGCCGTCAGCAAGGTGTCGACTGCCGCGCGGAAATCACCTCGATGCGCCAGCACCACGCCTTCGTTGTTGAGCTTGCGCACGTCGGCAGTCGCCACGGCAAGCACGGCGGTGCCGGCGTCGGTTCGTCCGGCGTCATCGTAGAGTTTTCGGGCCCGGGCCAGCAGCGCCTCGCTGTCGTGCGCGTTGCGCGCCACCTCGGCGACAATGCCGTCGGCCTCGTCGTGGCGGTCGCTGGCCATGCAGATGCCGGCCATATCCAGCATCAGGTTGGCATCGCCGCGTGTTCCGCGCGCACGCAGCGCGGCAGCCTCTTCCACGGCTTTCGCGGCTTCCTTCAGGTTGCCGCACCCGACCTGCACCCTCCCCTGCGTGACGGCCATCACCAGTTGCCCTTCCGGGCTGGCCTGCAGGGTGCTTTTGTTCTTTTTCAGTGTGTCGGCAGCCCCCTGCAGGTCGCCCTGCTCCATCTGCACCCGGCACAGATTGCCGAAATCGCCGGGCGTGACGAAAATGGAATGACGCCCCTTCTCCAGGACATTGGAAAAGGCGGCGGACGCGGTTTCCAGATCGCCGTTGGTGTGGGCGATTTCCCCCAGCTTCTGTTGCCGGCGAACCGTCCTGGCGGAAATGGCGACCCCCTGTTCCAGCGCGTCCTGGGCAGCGTGGGCATCCTTTTTGGCAAGGCAGACACGGACAGCAGGTCGTACGCGGCGACCATTCCCGGCGCCTGCTCCATCACGTCGCGCAGCACCGCCTCGGCGGCTTCATCCTTGCTTTGCAGGTGCAGCGCGCGGGCAAGGCCCAGGCGCGCCCAGGGAATGGCGCGCATCGTGATCACCTGCTGGTATAGCGCCTCCGCTTCCTCGAAACGGCCCAGGGTCACGAGCAGTTCGCCCTTGAAGCGCAGGGCGTCCACCAGGTATTTCGGCTTGTCCTGGATCAGCGTGTCGCAGTCGGCAACGGCGGCGCCCAGTTTCTGGGCGTGGAAGTGCCGGTAGGCGTCGCGAAACGCCCGCTTGCGCAACAGGACGCTTTCGAGCCGGCTGCGCAGGACTTCCGGGCTGAACGGCTTGATCATGTAGTCGTCCGGCGCCAGCTCGGCGGTCGCAACCACCTTCTCGTAATAGGACTCGGCCGTGACCATCATGAAGACCGTCCCGAGTGAAATCAGATGGCTGTGGCGCAATTCTTCCAGCAGTTGCTGGCCGTCGCGACCCTCACCCAGATTGAAATCGCACAGGATGAAGTCGTAGGGTTTCTGCTTGACCTGGTAGATGGCCTCGGCGGCGTTGGCGGCCAGTTGCACCCGGGTGATCCCGAAGTTGGTGAGTGACAGCCGCAATGCATTGCGCATGCCGGGGTAGTCCTCCACCACCAGCGCGCGCAACGCGCTGTAATCGATGAATGCATCGCTGGTACGGGTCGGGCCCGGGTTCACGCTTGAATCGACCGGCATTGAAAGTGGCACCTGATCACTGCACGTTTTCCTTGAATGATTGGGCTGAGGGGAATAACGGCGGTTGGGACATTACTGAACCTGACACGGCCCCGCAGCGCGCTGTCTGGCGGGCTTTCAGGATTCGGCCGGCGGGATTTCCAACTCGTCGGCGTAGGGTCGGCTCGGATACTGGAAGGCAACCGGTCCGTCCGGCTTGGCGTGGACGAACTGGTGGACGAAGGGGTCGCTGGAGTCGACCATCTCGGCGGCGTTGCCTTCGGCCACCACCACGCCGTCGTGGATGAAATAGACGTAGTCGGCCACTTTCAGCGATTCCGACACGTCGTAGGTCACTACGATCGAGGTCAGCCCGAGCGCGTCGTTGAGGCGGCGGATCAGACTGGCGATGGTGTTGAGCGAGATCGGATCGAGGCCGGCGAAGGGCTCGTCGTACATGATCAGCATGGGGTCGAGCGCGATCGCCCGGGCGAGCGCCACCCGGCGCTCCATGCCACCCGACAGTTCGCTGGTGCGCAGGGCGTGGGCGCCGCGCAGGCCGACCGCGTGGAGCTTCATCAGCACCAGGTCGTGAATGGCGTCTTCCGGCAGGTCGGTGTGTTCGCGCATCGGATAGGCGATGTTGTCGAACACCGACAGGTCGCTGAACAGCCCGCTGACCTGGAACATCATCCCCATCTTGCGGCGCATCGCGTAGAGCGCTTTGCTGCCAAGCGTGTGGACCACCCGGCCGTCGAATGTCACGCCGCCACGCAACGGCCTCAGCTGGCCGCCGATATGACGCAGCAGCGTGGTCTTGCCGCAGCCGCTGACGCCGAGAATACCGACCACCTTGCCGCGGGGAATGGCGAGGTTGACGCCCTTGAGCACCGCATTGCTGTCGAACGAAAAATGCAGGTCGCTGACTTCGACCAGGTTTTCTGATGCGCGCTTCAAGGCTTTGTTTTCCGGGACGGGTGGATTCATCTTGCTCGGTTGCGCGCCGGATCAAGGCGCCGGCAGCAGCACGTCCGGCGCTTCCAGCGCGGCCTTCACCGCCACCAGGAACTGCACCGCGTCGCGGCCGTCGATCAGCCGGTGATCGTAGGTCAGCGCCAGGTACATCATCGGGCGGATCACCACCTGGCCGCTTTCGGCGACCGGGCGTTCCTGGATGGTGTGCATGCCGAGGATGGCCGACTGCGGCGGG
>JAHJNP010000331.1 GCA_018820745.1 Gammaproteobacteria bacterium | reverse complement strand
GAAGCCACCGAGCGGGCAGGGCAGTGCAACCACGGCCGTCCCACCTGGTTCCAGGTGAGCCTCAGGGAACTCGACGCCATGTTCATGCGCGGCCGCTGACTGTTGGCTGCCGGCGCTTTTAGCTATAATTCCGAGTTAATTAGTCAGGTATTAACGAGACCATCATGAACGAACGCAGCGAGCGCAAGACCATCCCGATCCAGGAACTCAACGAGGCCAGCAACTGCTCCAGCGCCGAACCCTATGCCTTGATGGTGCTGGGTGACTCCATGATGCCGGAATTCGAGGAGGGCGAGATCATCGTCGTCGAGCCGTCCGGGCTGGTCAAGGACGGCTCCTTTGTGGTGGCTTTCGTGAACGACGAGTTTATTTTTCGCCAACTCGTGCAGCACGCCGATGGCTGGATGCTAAAGCCGCTCAATCCCATGTACGAGAACATTCCGGTAGCGGATATCGACGTGGCCAAGGGTGTGGTCATCATGAAAAAACGCCCCGGCAAGCGTAGCGAGCAAAAGAGCTATCTCTAAGAAGGTTGAGATTTAGTCTTCAACTTATTGATATACATCATTATATTTGAACCATTAACAACATCATATAATATGATTGGCGCATTAGCGAATTGAATATATTAGTTGACTAATTCACTCGGGTATATAGACTGGGAACCTGTTCAACCTTTTCCAACAGGAGATAAACCATGAGTGGACTGATCGCCAATTTCCCTTCCGACGGTGTCGTGACCGTCAACCGTGTGGTGCTGAAGCCGGAGTACTCGGTGGACGACCTGCAGGAACGGGTCGCGTTTCTGTGTGAAAACGTCAAGACCTACCATTCCGATACCGGCTTCGTCGGCGGCTTTGTCGCGCTGAACTCCGGCATGGTGTCGAACGAAGGCTCGACCATCGGCCAAGCGGTTGAAAGCCCGATGAAGGGCAAGGAGGCGCTGATCGTGACCTTCTGGACCACCTTCGAGAACCACGAGAAGTCGCACAAGTCGGAAACCTTCCAGCCGCTGTTCCAGAAAGTCCTGGATCTGTGCGAGAACGGCAACGAGGAAATTGCCTACGAGATGCTGTGGTCCGGCAAGGCCTACGGTCCCGACGAGATCGCTGCGGCGCGCCAGGCCAAGGCGCAATACGCCGACGCGGTCTGATCGCCGAAGCAAGCGAAGCCAGGGCGGCGGGGGAAACCCCGCCGCTTTTTTTGTGGCCGACTGCGCGGAGAAGATGAGGCTCAGTAAGGCCGCATATAGCGCAGGCCGATATGGTCGAGGCCCTCGTTCTCGCCACCGATGATCCATTTGTGCGACATGTGATCCACCAACAGGGAAACCGATGCGGCGGGACCGGCCCGGTAGCCTATTTCCACCCCGAAGCGGGGCATGACGCGGATGCCGAAGCCGCAGTCGCTGTATAGCCGGCAACCGACCGGATCCTTGTGCAAGGGGCCGTCATGCACCGCCACACTGAGCAGAAGGTCGGCGAACCAATGCCTTGTCTCGCGCAAACGAAAGCCCAGGCCGGCATAGGCGATGCTGGTATCCCCCACGAAATTCAGTGTGGCGCCGAGATGCGGACGCAGCGATCCATGGCGTTCCAGCGGCGCAAACTGCGCTTCAAGATTGAGGTCAATTCCTTCTTCATGGTGGTCGCTGGCGGGTCCACGGTCGTGCGCGATCACGCCGATTGCCAGAATCCGTTTGCTGTTCCCGGTGATTTCCGTTGCGCAGGCGGGCGCATGCAGGCCGATCGCAATCGCCAGCCACAGCCCCGGCAGGCGGTCGATCCCGAGCCGATGAATCTGGTTTGGCATGGGCCACCAGTGCCTGTTAACGGGGACGGGAGGCGCCTCCGGCACCGACCGCCTGTCGACCGGGTCGACAAGCCATGATGTGGATCATGCGGCGCCCTCCATGGTGCGGGCATATTTGCCGGCACGGGCCAGGCCATTCAGATGGCAACGGTTCAATAGCGCAATCTGCGCGGCGGCGACGTTGTCTTCCTGCCCCTGCCAGGCGGCCAGGACGGGCGCCTGCAGCGCCCGCCCATAGGAGAAGCTGACTTCCCATGGCTGCGACTCCATCGCATTCATGGCGTTCAGGTGGTCGGTCG
>JAHJNP010000330.1 GCA_018820745.1 Gammaproteobacteria bacterium | reverse complement strand
TCGCCCAGCTGAAGGGCAGCATGAGCCAAAAAAACCTGCCCGATCCCACCATCGTGGCACGCGCCAGTTACCTGCGTGTGCTGGATAGTTTTTCACCACGGCCCGGGGTATGGTCCTAGAAGCCTGATTGCAGCCGGCATTCGGCGCACTCACCCGCCAGCGCAGCACAGCGAATGCGCCGGCGGACTATTTTTCAGTTGTCGTCCGCGCCAAACCCCGGTCAAGCTTGTCTTCCACTTCGCCGATATAGGCGGACAGGCTGCGGCTGGATTCTTCGATGGCGTTCCGCAATGCCTGCTCCATCCCCTCGACCCGGACGCCGAGTTCGGTGCTGGATTTCTCCGCCGTTTCCCGCACTTGCGCGAATTCGCGTTCGAGCTGGCTACGCAGTTCGGCCAGCCGCGAGGCCTCGGCTTTTTCCGCCAGTTGATGCTGGTCCCGAAGTTCATGGGCATAACGGCGCGTATCCATCAGCATGCTGGTGCGAAGGACGAGGACGTAAATCGTAAAGAGTGCCACGAACACCAGAATGGTTCCCAGCAAGACAAGGCCCAAAGGCGCTTCAAGGCTGAAGGCCACGAAGGATAGCGTGGTCGGGGCGCTCAGCACGCTCCAGTTGGCCAGGGCAAATACGCCCAACACGATCAACCCCGCAATAATGAGTGGCCCCAGAATTTTCATGTCGGTTCTCTAAATAAGATTGATCCATCGTAGCTGTTTTTTAGCTGGGCGCGGATATCGTGGATCGGGCTTCATCGTGGTGTGCTTGCCGTCGTTGGCAAACAGCGGGGGGAGCCTGCTCGCGAACCCGCTGCGTGACGTCCTTGGGCGGGCTGTAAAAGGCTAGTGCGCGATCAGGCCACAACCAGCGATCCGCCGAGGCACAAGCCTGGGTTCAGCCCGGGTCAGGTTTCTGCCTTCCCCCATTTCTGCTTCAGCGCTCCTCGCCGCGCCCCCCCGGCGCCACCCGGTGCTCCACCGCAAACACCGCCGCCTCAACCCGAGACGACAGGTTCAGCTTGGCCAGGATGTGCCTCACGTGAAGCTTGACGGTGTCGTGGCTGATGTCGAGGGTGCGGGCGATGGCCTTGTTGGACTCGCCGCGCGACAGGTGGGTGAGGATTTCGCGTTCGCGTGGCGTCAGCGCGTCGAGCAGCGAAGTCGAGTCCTGGCCTTTCTTGTCGTACAGATTGACCAGCTTGGCGGTCATCGCGGGGGCAACGACTGTTTCGCCGCGCTGGGCGCGCAGGATGGCGTCGACCACTTCGTCTGGTTCCATGCTTTTCAGCAGGTAGCCGTTGGCGCCGGCGCGCAGCGCCCGGGCGAGATCGTCTTCGGCTTCGGACAGGGTGAGGATGAGGATGGGCATCTCGAAACCGTCGGCCCGCAGTTGCTGCATCAGGGTGATGCCGTCGGTGCCGGGCATGTTGAGGTCGAGAATGAGGATGTCGGGGCGGTGCGCGCGCAGCAGCATCGCGACTTCGTCCGGGTTGCCGGTGAAGGCGGTGACTTCGATGCTGCCGCTTTGTTCGAGCAGCTCGGCCAGGCCCTTGCGGAACAGGGTGTGGTCGTCGACGAGGATGATGCGGGCGAGGCTCATGCGGTGTGCTCGGTTTTGTGTCGGGGGATATGACTCTACACGGGCTTAGCCCGGCGTGGAGCGGAGTCCGTTTTCGGGGAAGACGAGGCGGATGACGGTGCCGCCGGCGGGGCGGGATTCCACGATGAGCTTGCCGTTCAGCTTGGCGGCGCGTTCGCGCATGATGGTGAGGCCGAAGCTCTTGCCCATGGTGGACGACTCGTCGTTCTTCTTCTGCACGCCCACGCCGTCGTCGGCGACGTTGACGATGTACTGGCCGTTTTCCAGGTCGAAGGTGATGACGACGTGGCGCGCCCGGGCGTGCTTGGCGATGTTGTAGAGCGATTCCTGGATGATGTGGAAAACCTGTATTTCCTCATCTGGGGTGAGGTTGACGTCCTGCACCAGGTTGAGGAAATCGACGTCGGCGTTGGCCTTCTTGCGGAAGCTCTTGGCCAGTTCCTGGATCGCCGGCACCAGTCCGCGCGGGTTGATGCGGTCGCGGTACTGGGTGATGAGGTCCCTGAGGTCGGCATAGGCGAGGTCGACGGCTTCCTCGACG
>JAHJNP010000329.1 GCA_018820745.1 Gammaproteobacteria bacterium | reverse complement strand
TGGTGGCGAAGTCGGCGCTGGCAGCCGAAGTCGCTTTGCTGCATCGCGCCTTGCCGGATCAGCCGGTGGTCATCGCGGCAGACAAAAATGTGCGCTACGAGGAAGTGATGAGCACCATGACCGTATTGCAGAACGCGCAGATCACCCGCATCGGCCTGCTCGCGCGCCCCGCACCCTGATCCTGAGATGAGTTTTCAGGCAGACGCGCCCTTTGTTTCCCGTCCCGGCTCCAACCTCATCGCCGGCGCGCTGGCGCTGGGGGTGCATGTCGCCTTCGTGCTGCTGCTGGTGTTCGGCGTGTCGTGGCAGACCCGGCATCCCGCGCCGGTGATGGTCGACTTGTGGGAAGCGCTGCCGCCGGTGACGCAGTCCGCCGCAGCCAAGCCATCGAGGCCGCCAGCCCCGGTGAAAGCGCCCGCGCCGGCCAAGGCCGCGCCAGCCCCCCGGCCGGCGGTGAAGGAGCCGCCGCCGCCCAAAGCCCCTGACATTGCCCTGGAAAGGAAGAAAGCCGAGGCCGAGCGCCTGCAAAAGCTGCAAGCCACACAGGCGGCCGAAGAAAAGGCCCGGGCCGACGCCGCCAAAAAGGCGCAGGAAAAGCAGCTGGCCGAACAGAAGAAACGCGAACTGCTGCGCCAGATGGAGGAAGAGGACTTGACGCGGCGCATGGCGGACGAGGCCGCGGCGAGCGAAGCGCGCCAAGCCAAACTGGCTGAAGCGCAGGCCAAACTGGCCGAAGCCGCGGCGGCCAGCAAGCGCCAGGCCGAGCTGGCGAGCGTCGTCGGCCAGTACCGCGACCTGATCAGCGCCAAGGTGCGCGGCAACACCCGCCTGCCCGACAACCTGACCGGCAACCCCCAAGTGCGCTGCCTGGTGAAGTTGCTGCCCACCGGCGAAGTCGTGAGCGTGCGGGTGACGCAGTCGAGCGGCAATGCGGCATACGACGACGCGGTGGTGCGCGCCATCGAAAAGTCGTCCCCGCTGCCGTTGCCGGGCGACCGCGATGCACGCGCTGCATTCGTCCCGGAACTATCCTTCGTCCATCGCCCCAAAGAGTGACCCCGGCGCCTGGCCGCGGCGGTGCGCAGTCACAGGCCGGCCAAGCCGGCTATGCTAGACTCGTTTTGAAATAAAGCACTTTTGATAGAGACCCCCGACTCCATGCTGCGTGCTGTTCTGTACTTCCCCCTGCTCTGCCTGGCCTTGCTGAGCGTGACGTTTTCCGCGCGCGGCGCGATGGAAATCCAGGTGATCGGCGGGGCCGCCAGCAAGATTGCCGTGGCGATGGTGCCGTTTCAGGCGGCACCGGGCCAGCCGGAACCTGCGCTGCCCCGGATCGCCGGCGACGACCTCGAACGCAGCGGCCAGTTCAGGCTGGTGGACGTCACCGGCATGCAGCAGCCGGTTGCGCCCGCACAGGTCAACTACGGCGTCTGGCGCGGCAAGGGCGCGGACGCCCTGGTCATCGGCCAGGTCGCTGCGCTGCCCGGCGGCCGCTTCGAAGTCCGCTTCTACCTGCTGGACGTGATCAAGCAGACGCAGCTTGCCGCCTTCAGTTACACCATTACCGCTGCGCAATGGCGCGCCACCGCCCACCAGATCGCCGACATCGTGTACGAAAAGCTGACCGGCATCCCGGGCGCGTTCAGCAGCCGCATCGCCTATGTGCAGAAACAGGGCAAGCGCTTCGAGCTGCGGGTGGCCGATGCCGACGGGCAAAATCCGCGCACCGTCGTGCGCTCCAACGAGCCGGTGATTTCGCCGCGCTTCTCGCCCGACGGCGCCCGCGTGGTGTACGTGTCGTTCGAGGACAGAAAGCCGGTGGTGTATGTGCAGTCCCTGCGCGATGGCGGTCGCAGCCAGGTCGCGGCCTTCAAGGGCTCCAACTCGGCGCCGGCCTGGGCGCCCGACGGCCGGCGTCTGGCAGTGGTGCTGACGCGCGACCAGGCCTCGCAGATTTATCTGATCAATGCCGATGGCAGCGGCCTCACCCGGCTGACCCGGGGCGGCAACCTCGACACCGAGCCGGTATTCTCGCCCGACGGGCAATCCATATACTTCACCTCGGATCGCGGCGGCAGCGCGCAGATTTACCGCGTGGCGGCCAAGGGCGGCGAGCCCCGGCGGGTGACCTTCAGCGGCGGCTACAATGTGTCTCCCGCGGTCAGCCCGGATGGCCGGAATCTGGCCTATATCAGTCGTGAAGACGGCCGCTTCAGCGTGGTGCTGCACGAACTGGCCTCGGGCCAGACCCGCGTGCTGACCGACACCGCGCGCGACGAGTCGCCCAGCTTCGCGCCCAATGGCCAGGCGGTGCTGTATGCCACCGTACAGGGCGGGCGCGGTGTGCTCGGCACCGTGAGCCTGGACGGCAAGACCCGCACGCGTCTGTCGGAGTCCGGCGTGGACGCCCGCGAACCGGCCTGGGGCCCATAGGCGTTGTTTTTGTTCTGAGGAGGGGATGGCGCAGTTGTCCTGGTGTATCAATCCGCAACCGCCCATTTGATCGTTATTCACACGCGTGATTCATTCGTTGTTATTCATCACCAAAGGAGAAACAAATGAACAAGATCTTTCTGCCCGTTTTGCTTGCATTGACCCTGTCCGCATGCGGCACCACCCCCGACACCCAGGCAACGGTTGAAGACCGCACCGGCGCGACCGCGACAACCGCTACCACTGCCGGCCCGGCGGGCGGTGCGGAGAGCACCGGCCTCGACGGCGCCGGCGTGGCGGGCAGCGCGCTGCCGGGCGATCAATATGCCGGCGACCCGCGCAAGGATCCGGCCAGCCCCTTGTCCCGCCGCAGCGTCCATTTTGATTTCGACAGCTACGTGGTGAAACCCGAATACCGCCCCATGCTCGAAGCGCATGCCAGCTACCTGCAGTCGAAGCGTGATGCGCGCGTCATCCTGCAGGGCAACGCCGACGAGCGCGGCAGCCGCGAATACAACCTGGCGCTGGGGCAGAAGCGTGCCGAAGCGGTGCGTCGTGCGCTGGCCGTGCTGGGCGTGAGCGATGCGCAGATGGAAGCGATCAGCTTCGGCGAGGAAAAGCCGCGCAACGAAGCCAACACCGAAGCGGCGCACGCCGAGAACCGCCGCACCGATGTGGTCTACGCCGACGAGTAAAGCCCGATGCGCCGTTATGCCTTGATTCTGGCCTGCGCGTTCGCGCTGGCCCCGCCCGCCTGGGCGGTTTCGAATGCCGAGCTCGCCCGCCAGGTGCAGGCCTTGCAGCAACTGGCGGGCGAGCTTGATGCCCGCCTCGTCAGGCTGGAAACGGCCATGCAGCAAACCCCGCAACTGCTCGGCTTGCTGAACGAAGTCGAAACGCTCAAGGCCGAAGTCGCCAAGTTGCGCGGCCAGGCCGAGGTCCAGGTGCATCAGGTGGACACCCTGGGCAAGCGGCAGAACGACTTGTACGCCGATCTCGATCAGCGCATTTCGGACCTCGCCAAGGCGGGCCAGCCCGCGCCCGTAGTCGATCCCGCGCCGGCAGTCGAGGGGGCGCAGCCCGCCGCGCCCGTAGCGGCGGGCGATTCGCCACAAGCCGACCCGCTGGTGGAATCGCGCAGCTACGAAGCTGCGCTCAAGCAGTTCCGCGAAGCCAATTACGCGGGCGCCATTGCCGGGTTCAACGGCTTTCTCAAGGCTTACCCCGCCAGCGCGCTGGCCTCCAACGCGCAATACTGGATCGGCTATTCGTATTACGCCCTGAAGGACTACAAAACCGCGCTGGCGCATCAGCAAAAACTGGTGGCCGCCTATCCTGCCAGCGCCAAGGTGCCCGACGCGCTGCTCAACGTCGCCACCAACCAGCTGGCGCTGGATGACCTCGACGGCGCCCGCAAGACGCTCGAAGACCTGGTGGCCAAATACCCCGGCACCCAAGCCGCCACGCTTGCCGCGCGCCGGCTGGCCACACTCAAGTAAGCGTCGTGTCCAAGACCACGACGCGCCACCCCAGCGGCCCGGGGGCGGGCCTCCTGCCCTCCGTGGCGCCCTCGCCGCGAATGCGCGCCGTCCCGCTGCGAACTGACGCCCCGCAGGGCGCGATGGCGTTGCCAACCGTCACACTCCGCCTGACGGAGGTGTTCCTTTCCCTGCAGGGCGAAACCAGCCGCGCCGGCTTGCCGACGGTGTTCGTTCGCCTGGCCGGCTGTCCGCTGCGCTGCCGCTGGTGCGACACGCCCTACAGCTTTCAGGGCGGCGAAACCGTCTCCCTGGCTTCGCTGCTGGCGCGGGTGGCCGACTTTGGCGTGCCGACGGTGTGCGTCACCGGCGGCGAGCCGCTGGCGCAGAAAAGCTGCCTGCCGCTGCTCGCCGCGTTGTGCGACGCCGGCTATTCGGTGTCGCTGGAAACCAGCGGCGCGCTCGACGTCAGCCAGGTCGACGCGCGGGTCTCGCGCATCGTCGACATCAAGCCGCCGGGGTCCGGCGAAGACGCGCGCAACCGCTGGGAAAACCTCGCCCACCTCACCCCGCACGACGAGATCAAGTTCGTCCTGGCCGACCGCGCCGACTACGACTGGGCGCGCGAGACCATCCGGGCGCACAACCTGGCTAAAACCTGCCCCGTTCTGTTTTCGCCGGTGCAGGGCGAACTGCCGCCGGCGCAGCTGGCCGAGTGGATTCTCGCCGACCGGCCGCCGGTGCGGATGCAGGTGCAGCTGCACAAGGTGTTGTGGGGTAACACCCCCGGCAAATGAAGCCCGCGGTCATTCTGCTCTCCGGCGGACTCGACTCCGCCACCGTGCTCGCCATCGCGCGCGAGGCGGGTTACGCCTGCCACGCGCTGAGTCTCGACTACGGCCAGCGCCACAATGCCGAACTGGCCGCCGCCGCGCGCGTGGCGGCGAGCCTCGGCGCCGTCGAGCACCGGGTGCTCAAGCTGGGACTCAGCGACATCGGCGGCTCGGCGCTCACCGACGCCTCCATCGCCGTGCCCGAAAGCCCGACCGCAGGCATTCCCGTCACCTACGTGCCCGCGCGCAACACCGTGATGCTGGCGCTGGCGCTCGCCTGGGCCGAGGTGCTGGGCTCGCGCGACCTCTTCATCGGCGTCAATGCCGTCGACTATTCCGGCTACCCCGATTGCCGTCCCGAATTCATCGCGGCGTTCGAGCAGATGGCCAACCTCGCCACCCGCGCCGGCGTCGAAGGGGCCCGGCTGCGCGTCCATGCGCCGCTGCAGCATCTGTCGAAAGCGCAGATCATCCAGCGCGGCATCGAACTCGGCGTCGACTACGCGCAAACCGTCAGCTGCTACCAGGCCGACGCTGACGGCCTGGCTTGCGGCCGCTGCGACGCCTGTCGCCTGAGGCGCGAGGGATTTCTCGCGGCAGGCATTCCCGATCCGACGCGGTATGCATTGAAGAATGCGGGTTGATTCGATATGGCTCGCCATTGCGAACGCAGCGCGGCTAGCCAGCGTATTGATCAAGCGGCATTTTCGGGCTTGCCAAGGCTTCGATGGTATTTAATATCCAGTTGGCATTCGGGGCGGAACCATTAGAATTCCGCCTGCATCCGGATCCTCGCGGCGCATGCCGTCCCTCCCTTTTCAAACTAGAGACAGACTCATGATTTACGAAGATTTTCTAAGCGCGCAATCGTTTTTCCTGTGGTCGACTTTCGTGATCGCCCTGATCATGGGCGCCGTGGTCAACAAGACCAACTTCTGCACCATGGGTGCGGTCTCCGACTGGGTCAACATGGGCGACACCGGCCGCATGCGCGCCTGGGTGCTGGCCATCGCGGTCGGCGTGCTGGGCGTGATGGCCCTCGAAGCGGCTGGCATGGTGAACGTCACCAGCACTTTCCCGCCCTACCGCCAGACCAGCTTGCCCTGGCTGGAATATGTGCTCGGCGGCGGCCTGTTCGGCATCGGCATGTCGCTCGCCTCCGGTTGCGGCAACAAGACGCTGATCCGTATCGGCGGCGGCAACCTCAAGTCGATCATGGTGCTCTTGGTTATCGCCCTGATCGCTTATTACATGATCAACCCCTTCCCGGGCAGCGACCAGACCCTGTATTCCACCCTGTTTTATCCGTGGACCAACCCGACCGCGGTCGCCTTGAGCACCAACCAGGACCTCGGCGCGATGCTCTTCAGCGACAACGTCGCCACCGGCCGCATGGTGATGGGGGGCGTCATCGGCGTCCTGCTGCTGGCCTGGGTCTTCAAGTCGGCCGATTTCCGCTCCAGCTTCGACAACATCCTCGGCGGCCTCGTCGTCGGCCTGGTGGTGCTCACCGCCTGGTACGTCACCAGCAACATCGCGGTGAACGCCGACGGCGAAATGATGTCGCTGCAGACCTACGTTCAGGAATGGGATATGTATGCGCCCGCCGATGCAGTCAAGCCCGCCGCCGCCGGCCCGCTGGCCTCGCAGTCCTTCACCTTCATCAACCCGATGGGGCAAACGCTGGGCTACGCGGCCAGCGGCTTCGAGCGCACCCTGCTCACCTTCGGCATCATGGCACTGGCGGGCGTCATCGCCGGCTCCCTGCTGTGGTCGCTGATCTCGCGCAGCTTCCGCATCGAGTGGTTCGCCTCCGGCCGCGACTTCGTCAACCACCTGATCGGCGCGATCCTGATGGGCTTCGGCGGCGTGCTGGCGATGGGCTGCACCATCGGCCAGGGCATCACCGGTTTTTCCACCCTGGCGCTGGGCTCCATCCTCACCTTCATCGCCATCGTGATCGGCAGCGCCGTTACCATGAAAGTGCAGTATTTCCTGATGATGCGCGAGTGATAACCAGGCTGGGTTCGCCCGGCCAACGTGCCGGGCGGCGCAAGACGCACATTCAAAAAAGCGTCATAGGCCTTTACCCGGGCGCACCGCATCGGCTATAATTTCGCGCTTTCGCGGACAGGATTTCAACCCCGTCCCCGGGCCGGTAGCTCAGCTGGTAGAGCAGTGGACTTTTAATCCATTGGTCCCGAGTTCGAATCTCGGCCGGCCCACCAGAATCAAACAAAAGCCACGGGAAACCGTGGCTTTTTGCTTTTAACCCACCATGTCGAAATTGCGAGCGCCGGAGCCTGGGGAATCAGGTGCTGACGATGCGTAGAAGCCGTCTGGTGAGTAGCGACTTCATGTCTTTCCGCGTGTCGCAAACAATGTGGATGTAGATGATTTCCTGCCGCACCTCATAGATTATTCTGTTCATGCCCGCGATAACTTGACGGTATTGGGTGAGGTTGAGGCGCTCGAGTTCTTCGGGAACATTGCCGCCAAGCGGAAATGTCCTGATGATGTTCACAGCGTCTTTAATCTTTGTGTAACTGGCTTGCCAAGTGTCCTTGTCGAAGTTCTTGACCATGTAGATTTTCAGTTCCTTCAGGTCGTGCTCCGCCGACTTCAGGAACACGATCTGGACGCTCATTGAGCGGCTTCCCTGTCGATATCGGCGAACACCTCATCGGCGGCGCGGAAATGTCCCTGTTCAATCTCACGGTTGCCCAAAGCCAATAGCTTGAGCAGCGCCAGGGTCTCTTCATGTTCCTCATATGAACGGACATCCATCACCACGAGTTTGGCTTCCCCGTTCTGGGTAATGAGCATGGGTTCCCGGCTTTCGGTGATATCTCGGATGATTTCAGCCGCGTGGCTCTTGAGATAACTGATTGGTTTGACTTGAGTGGAAAATTTCATGGTTTGACTCCTGGCTGGCCGAGTGCCGGCAGGACCGATTATAGTCCGAATTAAGTCTGATATGGGGCAAGTGCAATGCTTGAGGGGAAGGGTCAAGCCCGCTGGTCGGCTGAGGGGATTGCTTATTCTCCTTCGGCATCCAGTCGATCCAGAATGGCCAGCGCCTGCTGCACGTCGCCCTGCGCCGCCAGGGTGCGGAATCGGTTTTCGGTATCCCAAGCGCGAAGACATGGGCGCTTACCGGTCAGCCGTGGAACGCCTGCTCTCCGGCCAGTAGCCCTGGCGCTGCCGGCCATTTCAAAAGGGTGACGGAAATGGTCAGTCCATGCCGCACAGGGGCAGGGCGGCTGGACGGGTAGGGACTGCTGCGATTCGCGATCGGGCTGGCAAAAAGGCAACAGAATCAAGGCAGGTCGGCCAGTCGGCGCAATTTTTCCCGGCGATATCTAAAGTTGGCACGGCGTCTGCACGTTAATGTGCCAGACACAGCGAACGCGTGTTCAACTTCATCAACTTAAGGAGCTTTAAAATGGAAATGAAAATGATGGCGCGTAAAGCCCAACAAGGTTTCACCCTGATCGAACTGATGATCGTGGTGGCGATTATCGGTATTTTGGCGGCGATTGCTGTGCCGGCTTATCAGACTTACACGAAGAAAGCCAAGTTCACCGAGGTGGTTTCGGCAGCGGCTCCGTTCAAACTGGGTGCGGAAATTTGTTTCCAGGAACAAGGAACTTTGCTCGCAGCTAATTGCACCAATGGTGTCGGTGGCGTTCCTGCTGTGACCGCGGCTGATGCCGGTTACGTCAAGGCTGGCTCGGGTGCGCTGACCGGCGGTACCGCGTTATCCACCGTGATTACCATGACGGCGATTTCTACTCTTGGTCTGTCTGGTGAGACTTATATTCTTACCGGAACTGCTGGCGCTGTCGGAACACCCATAATCTGGGCTAAATCCGGTACTTGTGTGGGTGCTGCAATTTGCTAATAGCATTAGCGAGCGCAATAAAATTGCGTCGTAGTTGAAAGAGCCTCCTTCGGGAGGCTTTTTCTATGATGGACATCAATAAAATTATCTCATTCCAGTTCGATTCAGGTACATATGACACGCACTCGCGCTGCCCTCATCCATCTCACCATCAGTGTCGCGCTTGCGGTGGCTGCGGCCTTATTGATTGTGTTTGGTTGGTACACGTTGCCGCATTTCTGGTTGGTCGGCGGCCCACTATTGCTGGCACTGATCGTTGGCGTGGACGTCATTCTGGGGCCACTCATGACCTTCATTGTTTGCGCGCCCGGCAAATCCCGGAAAGAACTGTTTTTTGACCTGTCGCTGATCGGTCTGTTGCAGGCCGCTGCACTGGTTTATGGGCTGCATGCCAGTTACACAAGCCGCCTGGTGTACGCGGTGTATGTGGATGGAGTCTTTCATCTGGTAAAAGCCAATGAGTTGGGCATAGCCGGGGTTGGAAAATCGAAGCGCCAGGAATTTTCCAGCTTGCCGCTATCCGGGCCACATTTCATTGGCGTGCAATTGCCGACCACAGCCAAGGGTGTGAGTGATTTGTCTTTTTATCGTACGACAGGCGTCGGTGATTTTCGCGTGCCGGAATACTACGTTCCACTGGCCGAGGTTAGGCAGCAGATGGTGGGTCATGGTCTGAGTCGTGAGGTTTTAGCCAAACGTAATCCAGCATTGCTTCAAAACGTGGATGCGTTATTGAGCAAGTCGAGGTTGAAGTGGACTCAGGTGGGGGTTTTCCCGTTGGACGTGCTGCAGCGTGGAACGTATACCGTGGTGGTGAACATGGACGAGGCAACCGTATTGGAGGTGTTGTCGCAACCGCCAAAATAAATGGGGTCTACCATCGGATTTGGGAATAAATAATAAACGAATGGGGTCGCCAATTAGCCGACCGTAATCAAGCGCGAACACCTCCCCGCCCTTTTTTGAGGGCGGGTTTTTCTTTGCGCGGCCGTGCCGCATCCTGCCTTGCTGTTTTAGGTCGAAC
>JAHJNP010000328.1 GCA_018820745.1 Gammaproteobacteria bacterium | reverse complement strand
GATCTCGCCGCCGGCAAACTGGCGCTGACCCTGCAGGCTGACAGCAGCCTGCCGGTCGCCGCGCTGCCGGATTTGAGCTTCGTTTCCGCGCATACCGGCGCGCTCGCGTTCGGCATCGACGATGCGTTGCCGGGGGAGGTGACCCTGTCCACGGATTTCCTGTCGCGCGGCGGCTTCGGCGGCGTGGCGGTGAATAGCAAGGGTCGTGTAATCGTACCGGCGGAGGTGACGCTGGACGCAGGCGTCAACGGCAGCGTCAGCCTGAAGGGGCGGCGCATCGACGTCGACGGCGACATCCGGGCGGCGGGTGGAGAAATCAGCCTGACCACGGCCGTCAGCCAGGACAAGGAAACAGGGATGGTTGCGGAAGATTTCGCGATCAACATCGGCGCCGAAGCGCTGCTCGACGTGGCCGGTTTGTGGGTCAACGATCTGCCCGGTTCGGGGCCGGCAGCCGGCACCGGCACGCTGACACTCGACGGCGGCACCATCGAGCTGTCGGCGCATTCGGACCTGAATCTCGCCGCCGGCAGCGTGCTCGACGTCAGCGGCGGTGCCCGGGTGGCAGGCAACGGTAAACCGAGCTACGGCGACGGCGGCACCATCGATCTGTCGAGCGGCGGTTTCGGCCAGGCCGATGTCGCCAACGCGATGACGACCCGTATCGATCTGGGCGGCGAGCTGCGCGGCTACGGCATGGAGAACGGCGGCAGCCTGAAGCTGAGCACATCCAGCATCCACCTGGGGGAGAACCCGGGCGGCGCAGTGGGTGAATTCGTGCTGGATGAGGGCTTCTTCGCCCAGGGCGGCTTCAGCACCTACAAACTCACCGGCGTGGACGGCGTGGTCGTCGAGGACGGCTTCACCCTCCAGCCGAAGCCGATGTCGGCGCAGCTGCGCGCCGACTTCCGCCTGACGCCCAGCAGCGCGAACCTGGCTGCGGTCACGCAACAGGTCGCGCTGCCCGCCGACCTGCGCGCGCCGACACGCGTCGAACTGGTCGCGGAGAATTTCACCCGCGGCGATATCACTGTCGGCGAGGGGGCTTCGATCCGGGTCGATCCCGAGGGCGAGATCGCCCTGACCGCCAGCCGTCAGATCACCGTGCTGGGGACGCTGGCGGCGGCGGCCGGCAGCATCGAACTGGCGCAAACTCCGCTGCTGGACAACGACAAGGCCATGGCCAACTACGACCCGGGCCGGTCGATCTTCCTGGGGGCGAACAGCCAGCTGCTGGCCGGCGGCCATTACCGCGCGGCGCCCAATGCCCAGAACCTGCGCCGGGGCGAGGTGCTGGACGGCGGCACGGTGTCCATCACGGCGGCCAAGGGTTATCTGCTTGCCCAGGAAGGCTCCCTGATCGATGTTTCCGGCACCAGCACCACGCTGGACCTGGTCGGCGCATCGGGGCTGGCAGCCACGCCAGTGGCCAGCGATGGCGGTTCGATTCGGCTTGCGGCGCGCGAAGGGATGCTGATTGAGGGCGATCTGGCCGGCCGTGCCGGCGGCAGCCAGGCGCAGGGCGGCAGCCTGAGCGTCGAGCTGGATCGCATGGGGCCAAAGTGGTTCACGCACATCGCCGATGATCCCCTGTACACCGCCCTGAACAGCCAGCGCGTCGTCACGCTGCAGGCCGATCCGACCGCGCTTACGGCGGGCATGGAGGCGGGCACAGCCCTCGATACCGACAGCCTGAACGGCCAGGCGCGGCTGGCGCAAAGCCAGGTGGAGGCAGGCGGTTTCGCCGACCTGAGCCTGCAAGGCGAGCACCGCATCGCGTTCGCCGATGACGCGGACCTGAGCCTGGCTGGCCGCCTGAGTCTGTATGCCCCGAACCTGTCGGCCGTGGACGCCGCCCAGGTCGACCTGGCAGCGGCGTCCGCCATCATCGGCAATCCGGACAAGGATGCCCAGGGCGAATTTCTGCGCAACGACGCCAGCGGCGGCGCCGGCTCGCTCACCGTGAACGCCGGCCTGATCGAACTGGTCGGGCACAGCAGCCTGCAAGGTTTCGGCACGACGAATCTGGTCAGCCAGGGCGATATCCGCGTGCGCGACACCGTGTATGAAGTCGAGATCGACGCCATAAAAGCCTATCGTCACGACGGTAGCCTCTCCACCGGCGGGGATCTGAATCTGGCGGCGCGCCAGATCTATCCTGCCAGCCTCGCCGACTATGCCATCGAGATTCACAACAATCCCGCCGGGCGCATCACCGTCACCTCCACCGGCGCCGACAGCGCGGTGCTTTCGGCCGGCGGCCAGCTCAGCTTCGCCGCGCCGTTCATCGAACAGCGCGGCACGATCAAGGCGCCGTTCGGCGAAATCGCGCTGCGTTCAGAAACCATCACCCGCGTCACTCATTCGTTCAGCAACAACGGACTGCCCTCGGGCCTGAATGATTCCGTGTCGCTGACGCGCGTCGCCACGCCAGATGGCGAGGTTGCGCTGGAAGCAGGCAGCCTCACCTCCGTTTCCGCGGATGGCCAGATCATTCCGCTGGGCGTCACCGAGTTGTCCGGCGGCGACTGGGTCTATGACTTCGGCCTGTTCAAGAAAATCCTCTCCGGCCCGCCGGAAAAACTGGTCGTGCTGGAAGGTGACCGCGTGATCCAGGACGCGGGCGCGCGCGTCGATCTGTCGGGCGGCGGCGATCTCTATGCCTACGAATTCCTCAAGGGGCCGGGCGGCTCGAAAGATTTCCTGTCGCCGGAAAACAGCGAGGGGCTCTACGCCGTCCTGCCCGGACTGGGCAGCCACTTCGCCGCGTACGACCACCAGACCTACGAGGGGCTCGAAGACTGGAACCCCGGCGCGAGCGTGCAGCTGCTGGAGGGAGCGCAGGGGCTGGCGGCCGGAAGCTACGCGCTGTTGCCGGCTCGCTACGCGTTGTTGCCCGGCGCCTATCTGGTAAAGGTGGTCGAGCAATCCTCCGATCAGGTTCCCGGCCGCGCCGTCGCCCTGCCCAACGGGGCCACCCGGGTGGCTGGCTATGTCGGCAGCGCCACGGCAACCGGCGATGTGCTGCACGGCGCGCGCACGTCCACGTTCGAAATCCGCCCCGGCAGCACCGCCCGCCAGTACAGCGAGTTTCTGGATACGTACGCCAGCGGCGCCTTCGCCCATCAAACCGGCGCGCAATTGCCGGGCGATGCCGGCCGGCTTTCCATCAGCGTCGGCAACGAGCTCTCGCTGCAAGGAAAACTGCTGACCGGCTATGCCAGCGGCCACCGCGGCGCGGAGGTGGACATTTCGGCCGACAATCTGGCGGTGACCTCGACCGGCGCCAGCTATGCCGACGGTTACGTCACCCTCAGCGCAGACCAGCTCGATAGTCTCGGCGCCGCCAGCCTGCTGCTGGGCGGCACCCGCAGTGCGGACGGCGAGCGGGTGCGGCTGGAACAGCGCAGCGACAGCGTGGTGATCGCCAACGATGCCGACCACGTGTTGTCCGCGCCGGAACTGATCCTGGCTGCACGCGATACGGTGAAGCTGGAAGACGGCGCCGTGGTGGCCGGCGACGGCGAATTCTCAGGCGAGGCCCGGGATATTGTCGTGACCGATGCCTCCGGCAACGGCGACGGCGCCCTGTTGCGGGTGTCCGCCGGCGACCAGATCGCCCTCACCCGCGAGTCCGCCAGCCTGACCGGCGGCGTGCTCGACGTGGCGGCCGGGGCGACCGTGCGCGCCGGCAAGTCGACGATTCTGGATGCCACCCTGGACAATCGCACCCTGGGTCAGGTGGAACTCCCGGAGCGCGGCGGCGCATTGACACTGGGCGCGACGCGCATCTCGCTGGTGGAAAACGGCCTGGCCGTCAATCCGGACGGAATGGTGTTCGACCAGGATCGCCTAACGGATCTAGGCAGTCCGGCGCACCTCGTGTTGCGCAGCTATTCCACGCTGGACCTTTACGGCAACGTGAGCCTCGGCAGCGACGATCTCGCCAGCTTGAGCATCGAGGCGGCCGGCCTGGCCGGCTATGGAACGGCGGGACAAGGCGCGACGCTGCAGGCCGACAAGGTCAGCTTCTCCAACCCGGACGGTATCAAGGCCGCAACCGCTTTCAGCGGCACGACCGGCCAGGGCGATCTGAGCGTGCTGGCGCGCGAGGTGGAACTGGGCGAGGGCGACTTCGCGCTGCGCGGTTTCGATACCACGACCCTGACCGCCAGCGGACAGGTGCTGGGCCTGGGCGGCGCCTTCAAGGCGGAAGCCGGTGGCGGCGCGTCCGGTCATCTGACCGTCGACGCGGGCCGCATCACGGTGGCGGCCGGGGCCGATCAGGCGATCGAGGCGGCCGGCAATCTTGTGACCGGACTGCCCGCAGCGACGACGGCAACGGCGGCTGCTGCGCTGGGCGGCCAGCTGGACCTGGTCGGCGCGAGCGTGACGCATGGCGGCCGCATCGAGATGCCCGCCGGCATCGTCACGCTGCGCGCGGAAACGGGCGACGTCACGCTGCTGGCCGGCAGCGAAATCCGGGCCGGCGGCGCCAGCGTGGACTTCGCCGACACCCGGGCGCATGCCGCGGGCGGCACGGTGAATCTCGTTGCCCGCGCGGGCAACGTGACGGCGCAAAGCGCCTCCCTGATCGACGTTGGCGGCGACAGCGCAGGCGGCGACGCCGGCGAGCTGACGGTGCTGGCGAACGACGATGCCGTTCTCGATGGCACGCTGCAGGGCGATGCGGCGAGCGGCTTCGAGTCCGGCCGCTTCGTGCTGGCGGCCAGGCGTGTCAACCCGGATGCAAACGGCGACAACGATTTTTCCGCCTTGAACACCACGCTGGAAACCGGCGGTTTCCACGCCGCGCGCAGCATCCGGGTGCGCGAAGGCGATATCGACGTGGCCGAGACGGACAGCGTCAAGGCGCATGAATTCCTGCTGTCGGCCGATCAGGGCGCGATCCGCGTGGCGGGTACGGTCGACGCCAGCGGCGGCAAGGGCGGGCGTATCGGACTGTATGCCGGCGGCGATCTCGATCTCTTGAGCAGCGCCCAGCTCCTCGCCAACGCAACCGACAGCCTGGCCGCTGCCGAAGGCACGGCAGGCGAGGGCGGCCAGGTCGAGCTGGGCAGCGGGGACGCCGGGGTATTGAACCTGGCG
>JAHJNP010000327.1 GCA_018820745.1 Gammaproteobacteria bacterium | reverse complement strand
TGGCGACTTCTGCACCCTGGCGGCCTTCGCACATTTCCTGCAGGCGGGACACGCGTGCGGCGCGCTCGTTCAGCAGCGGCTTGACCACGCGTTCGAGCTGGGTGCGTGCCTCCTCGAACACCCCCGGATTCCTGTCGGCTTCGGCATTGATGCGGTCGGTCCAGCGGCTCATCAGCCGCAGCAGGCGTTGATCGGTGATCTTGCCGTCGTCGCCCGCCACCATGCTGATGCGGTCGAGGGTGTTCAACACCTTGTGCGCCGGGTGGGCGGGCGAACTCAGGAACTGCGGGTCGGCCATCGCCAGCTTGATGAGGCTGGTTTCGAGCTGCTGGAAAAATGGCCGCATCCCCTCGCTGACCGATTTCTCGGCGTGCATGGTGTCGAACAGCGCGCCGAACATGTCGACCGAGCGCTGCATTTCCTGGGATACGGTGGGCGGCAGCGCGCCGGCGGCAGCCAGGCGCTGCAGCACCGGCGAGTGCGCCACGCCGGGCGCGCCCGCCATCATGCTTTGGCTACCCATACCCGCACCCGCAGGCGCGCCCCGGGCAGCCGGGCCCGGCATGGTGTTGCCGGATTCGGCGCGGGCGGATGTTGCGCCCATCGGCGTTGAGGCCGCTGCGGGCTGGCCACGGAAAAAGTCCAGCAGCGAGCCGGTCAGGCGGCCGAGGGCGCCCTGTGGCGCGGCCACGCCATCCTGCGGCCGCGCAGCCGTTTCAGCCTGCGCGGACGTGGCTGCAACGGGCTCGGCATGATGCGGCTGCGCTGTCACGTCGGGTTGCTGGCTTTCGACCTCGGCCTGCGAGACGGGCAACAGCGCCAGCAGCTCCGCATACAACGGGGCGAGCTGGTCAGAGAGTACGTCGCGCAGCGTGGCATAAGCCACCTGGCGCGCGCGCGCCAGCACCGGGACATCCTGCAATGCGCTGCGGTAGGCGTGGCTGATGACGGCGGGGCCGAAGGGATTGTTGCTGTGGTCGCAGGCAAAGCCGAACAACTGGCCGATGCGCGGCTCGATGTCGGCGAGCTGCTCGCGGAACTGCTCGTCCAGCTTGTTCACCTCGGACGAGGTGGCGAGCCAGTCCTCGAAGTCCATTTCGTCGACCAGCGCCAGCCCGCCGTCCAGGGTGTCGCGGGTGGCTTGGGTTTGCACCGGACGTGCCTGCTTCAGCGCATCCAGCACCTGCTGCGCAAAACGGGTCTGTACCGTTGCCGCGCGCTGGCCGAATTCGTGCGCCGCACTCAGCAGTCCGCTGTGTTCGGCAATGCCGGAAGCGTGCTGGGCGGTCTCGCTCAGCTTGTCGCTCAGCATGCGCATTACCTGGTCGTGCGCCTGGAGCAGGGTTTCGTTCAACAGCGTGGTGCTGGCTTCACGCAGATGCGGGTGCGCCCTCGAAGTGGGCAGGGCGGCCAGTTTTTGCCGGTGTTCGGCCATGCGCAGTTTTTGCAGTGCCCGCAACGCGTCGATCGGCTGGCGGATGAATGCGACGCCGACGCCGAGCGGGCTCAGGCGCTTGAGCTGCGCGGGCACGCGGAAGGACTGGGTGGCGTTGGCCGCCACCGGGGTGAAAACGATTTCCACTTCGACGTCGGCACGCTTGGCCAGGGCGGCGATCGCCGCTTCCGGGTTGGTGAATTTGAGGAACAGCCCGCCGAAGCAGAAATCGCGAATTTCGCAGGCGATTTCGGTATATCCCGGCTGCGTGATGATGGCCGCCTGCGAGACCTGGAAGCGCCTGTCGCGGCGCAACTCCTGATCGCGGTGCTGATTGTCTGTCGCCTTCGCCATCATTTCCACACTGTTTCCCCTTTGTTTGTCCCGCTTATACAGTAAACGACACAACTGCGGTGTCTATGCACGGCGTGAATCCCGCCGGCGCAAAAGCACTTGGCGTGACCCAGCCGGTTTTGGTAGACTGTCATGCATGATTCGTGCCGAAATGTTCCTCTTTAGCCGCTTTTATCCCACGCCGCAGGCGGTCGGGAGGCGCTGAGACGAACAGCTACGCCTTAACGAAACCGCCAGCCCGCTGGCGGTTTTTTTGTTTAAGCCGCAGCGGGTCATTGCAAATAATACGGAGCCTGAAAATGCCTGCCACCCGAACCGACGACACCCGCATCGAGCAAAGCGGCGAACTGCTCGCCCCGATGCAGATTATGCGCGAACTGCGCGCCAACGAAACCGTGCTGGCGCATGTCGCGCACGCGCGCAGCGCCATTCATGACGTGCTGCGCGGGGCGGACGACCGCATGTTTCTCATCGTCGGTCCATGCTCCATCCACGATCCGGCCGCCGCGCTCGATTACGCGAAGAAGCTGAAGCCGCTGGCCGACGAGCTCGCGCACGAACTCATTATCGTGATGCGGGTGTATTTCGAGAAGCCGCGCACCACGGTGGGCTGGAAAGGGCTGATCAACGACCCGCACCTGGACGAGAGCTTCGACATCAACGAGGGCCTGCGCCTGGCGCGCAAACTGCTGCTGGAGATCAACGAAGTCGGCCTGCCCTGCGCGACCGAATTCCTCGACCTGATCTCGCCGCAATACATCGCCGACCTGGTGGGCTGGGGCGCCATCGGCGCGCGGACCACCGAGTCGCCGTCGCACCGCCAGCTGGCCTCGGGGCTGTCGTGCCCGGTGGGATTCAAGAACGGCACCGACGGCAGCCTCCGGATCGCGGTCGAGGCGATCAAGGCGGCCGCCGCCCGCCACCATTTCATCTCGATCACCAAGTCGGGACACGTCGGCGTGTTCAGCACCTCCGGCAACGAGGACGCCCACGTCATCCTGCGCGGGGGCAAGGCGCCCAACTACGACGCGGCAAGCGTCAACCAGGCCTGCGGCGAGCTGGCCGCGGCCGGGTTGCGCCAGCAGCTGATGATCGATTTCTCGCACGCCAATTCGAGCAAGCAGTACCAGCGCCAGCTCGACGTGGGCGCCGACGTCGCCGCGCAGGTGGCAGGCGGCGACACCCGCATCATCGGCGCGATGATCGAAAGCCATCTCAGCCCCGGGCGCCAGGATCTGGTCCCGGGCCAGCCGCTGGAATACGGCAAGTCGATCACCGACGCCTGCATTGGCTGGGACGACACCATTCCCCTGCTGCACCTGCTGGCCGGCGCGGTGAAAAAACGCCGCTTGGCCATTCCGGCAGATGTGGAATAAGCGCGCTTGCGGGCGCGACTTCGTGAAACATCCGGGTTAAAATGCGTGCGGCGGGCCTCCCCGCATGGCTAAGTTGTGAATCGGGTCAGATCCGGAAGGAAGCAGCCACAGCGACCGATGCCAGTGCCGGGGTTCTGGCTCGCCACTTTTCCAGGATTCAGGGGTCAGGATTCAGGGATCAGGTGTGACGGTCTCGCCAGCGCGAACCGTGAGCGAAATCGCTTTTCCCTGACTCCTGAATCCTGACCCCTAGCCCCTCAAACCATGACTGATCTCCTCGGCGACGCTGCATCCCCCGCTCTTGCGCTGGCACGCAAGTGGCGGCCGCGCGCGTTTGCCGACCTCAAGGGACAGGAACATGTGGTGCAGGCGCTCTCCAACGCGCTGACCCAGGGGCGGTTGCATCATGCCTATCTGCTGACCGGTACGCGCGGCGTGGGCAAAACCACTCTGGCGCGCATTCTCGCCAAATGCCTCAATTGCGAAACTGGCGTGACCAGCACGCCCTGCGGCGTGTGTTCGGCCTGCATCCAGATCGACGCCGGGCGCTTTGTCGACCTGCTCGAACTCGACGCGGCGTCGAACACCGGCGTCGACAACATGCGCGAAGTGCTCGACAACGCGCAGTACGCGCCGACGGTGGGGCGCTACAAGGTCTACATCATCGACGAAGTGCACATGCTGTCGAAGCCGGCGTTCAACTCCATGCTGAAGACGCTGGAAGAGCCGCCCGCCCATGTGAAGTTCATCCTGGCCACCACCGACCCGCAGAAGATTCCGGTGACGGTGCTTTCCCGCTGCCTGCAGTTCAACCTGAAGCCGATGACGCCCGCGCTGGTGGCGCAGCATCTGGGCGAGGTGCTGGCGCAGGAAAACGTCGACGCCGAGCCCGCCGCGCTGAATCTCTTGGCGCGTGCCGCTGCCGGCAGCATGCGCGACGCGCTGTCGCTGACCGACCAGGCCATCGCCTACGGCAGCGGACGCATCGAGGCGGCCGGCGTCGAGACCATGCTCGGTACGGTGCGGCGCGACTACCTGTTCGACCTGCTCGACGCGCTGGCGGCCCGCAACGGCGATGATCTGCTGGAACAGGCACGTACGCTTGCCGAGCGCGGCATCGCCTTCGACGCTGCGTTGCAGGACCTGGGCAGCCTGCTCACCCAACTGGCCTTGCTGCTGCACGCGCCCCGGGCGATTGAAGCCAGCGCCGACGCCGAGCGCATGCAGGCGGCCGCCGAACAGCTGGATGTGGAAACCGTTCAGCTGTACTACCAGATTGTGCTGAATGGTCGCCGCGACCTGCCGTATGCGCCGGACGAGTTTTCCGGCTTCTGCATGACGCTGCTGCGCATGCTGGCTTTCGTCCCCGGCGCGGGCAGCAACGCGGGTTCCATCCCGCTTCGCGGGGCTTCAGCCCGTAGTGGATCGGCATCCTTGAAGGCGGAGCCGGTGCAGGCGGCGCCTGCCAGGCGTGCCGAGCCGGCTGCCGCCGCGCCCGTGGCCGTCGTGCCCCCTGTACCGGAGCCGGCCGCTGCGCCGGCCGAACCGGCCGCATTCCCCGAGGCGGCAGCGCTCCCCGCCGTAGAACTGGTCGCCCGTGAATCCACGCCGCATGCGGCCTGGGACTGGCTCACCGTCGTCGGTGAGTTGCGTCTCGGCGGCATGGCCAAAATGCTCGCCGACCATTGCGAGCTGGTGTCGCAGGCGGGCAATGCCGTGACGCTGTGCGTGGGCGAGGCGCACAAGCATCTGCTCGATCGCGCCTATCAGGACAAGCTGATCACGGCACTGCGCGACAAGTACGGGGCAACGCTCGCCGTGACGATCGAGATCGGCGCCGCGGCGGACAAGACGCCGCAGCAGGTGCGCACGCGCATCAAGCAGGCGCGGCAGGCCGAGGCCGTGGCCGCCATCGAATCGGATCCATTCGTGCGCGAGCTGGTCGACCAGTTAGGCGGCCAGCTCGACGCCACTTCCATACAGCCACTAGGAGAATCGACATGATGAAGGGCGGCATTGGCAACATGATGAAGCAGGTCCAGCAGGTGCAGGAGAACATGGCCAAGATGCAGGCCAAGCTGGCCGATATCGAAATCGAGGGGCAGAGCGGCGCCGGCATGGTCAAGGTCGTGATGACCTGCAAGTACGACGTGCGCCGCATCACCATCGATCCGAGCCTGATGACGGACGACCGCGAAATGCTGGAGGATCTGGTGGCCGCGGCGGTGAACGATGCAGTGCGCAAGGTCGAGTCCACGGTGCAGGAAAAGATGGGCAGCGTCACCGCCGGCCTGCCGATTCCGCCGGGGATGAAAATGCCGTTCTGAGCCGTGCAACCTGCCGCGCTTGAAAATCTGATCGGCGCCCTGCGCGTGCTGCCCGGGGTCGGCCCCAAGTCGGCCGCGCGCATGGCGTATCACCTGTTGCAGCGCGACCGTCGCGGTGCCGAGCAGCTCGCTACGGCGTTGAACCATGCGCTGACGCATCTGCACCACTGCCGCCTGTGCAACAACTTTTCCGAGGCGGAAGTGTGCGAGGTCTGCACCAGCCCGCGCCGCGACAAGCGGCAGTTGGCGGTGGTCGAAATGCCTACCGACTTCAACATGATGGAAGCCACGCAAAGCTACAACGGCCTGTATTTCGTGCTGATGGGGCGCCTCTCCCCGCTCGACGGCATCGGCCCGCGCGAGATTCATCTCGACCGCCTGATCAGCCGTGCGACGGACGGCGTGGTCGAGGAAGTGATCCTGGCGACCAACTTCACCCCGGAAGGCGAGGCCACCGCGCACACCATCGGCGAATTGCTGAAAGCGCGCGGCATCAAGGTTAGCCGCCTGGCGCGCGGGGTGCCGGTGGGTGGCGAACTGGAATATGTGGACAGCGGCACGCTGGCGCAGGCCGTACGCGACAGGCGTACCGTTTAATGTGGCGTGACGACGCACCGTTTGATTTGGCGCGACAGGCGTAGCGTCCAATACAGCGAGAACGGCGCGCTGAATGAATCATTCACTGAATAACCAATAACACGGGACAACACGATGAAACTGACCGCACTCACTGCCCTTTCTCCGCTCGATGGCCGCTACGGCAGCAATACCGCGCCGCTGCGCGACTTCTTCAGCGAGTATGCGCTGATCCGATACCGGGTCATCGTCGAGATCGAGTGGCTGAAGGCGCTGGCGGCCGAGCCTGACATTGCCGAAGTGCCGGCGTTTTCCGCCGATGCGGTCGCGCTGCTCGACGGCATTGCCGACACCTTTTCGGTGGCGGATGCCGAGCGCGTCAAGGCGATCGAAGCGACCACCAACCACGACGTCAAGGCGGTCGAGTATTTCCTCAAGGAAAAGACCCAGGCCAGTGCCGAAATCGCGGCGGTGTCCGAGTTCATCCACTTCGCCTGCACCTCGGAAGACATCAACAACCTGTCGCATGCTTTGATGTTGAAGGGCGCACGCGATGCCATCCTGCTGCCCGCACTGGAAAAACTGATCGTTCGCCTGACCGAGCTGGCGCACGCGCTGGCCGATCTGCCGATGCTGTCGCGCACCCATGGCCAGCCGGCCTCGCCCACCACGGTCGGCAAGGAACTGGCCAACGTCGTCTACCGTCTGCGCCGCAGCTATATCGCCATCGGTGATATCGAGCTGATGGGCAAGATCAACGGTGCGGTCGGCAACTACAACGCGCATCTGTCGGCCTACCCCGAGATCGACTGGGAACACTTCGCGCGCGCGTTCGTGATGGAGCTGGGACTGACCTTCAACCCCTACACCATCCAGATCGAGCCGCATGACGCCATGGCCGAGCTGTACGACGCCATGGCGCGCGCCAACACCGTCCTCATCGACCTCAACCGCGACCTCTGGGGCTACATCTCGGTCGGCTATTTCAAGCAGAAGGTGAAGGCGGGCGAGATTGGGTCGTCCACCATGCCGCACAAGGTCAACCCGATCGATTTCGAGAACAGCGAAGGCAACCTGGGGCTGGCCAACGCCGTGCTGCGGCATCTCGCCGAGAAGCTGCCGGTCTCGCGCTGGCAGCGCGACCTGACCGATTCCACCGTGCTCAGGAACATGGGCGTCGGCTTCGGCTACAGCCTCTTGGCCTACG
>JAHJNP010000326.1 GCA_018820745.1 Gammaproteobacteria bacterium | reverse complement strand
GGGTTGGCGATTTATTTCCTGGCCGCCTTGCCGCTCGATTTCACCGGCTGGCAGGCGCTGTTCGCGCCGCTGTGGCTGCGCGTGCTGATGCTGCTGACAATGGCAGCGCTGGCGCTGCATGCCTGGGTAGGCATGCGCGACATCTTCATGGATTACGTCCATCACACGGGCCTGCGGCTGGCGCTGTATCTGGCGGTGATCGTCACGCTGGCGGGCAGCGTGGCCTGGCTGGCTGCCACCTTGTGGAGCACGGCATGAACACGCGCCGTTTCGACGCACTCATCATCGGCGGCGGCGGCGCCGGCCTGCGCGCGGCGCTGCAGCTCGCGCGCTCGGACTACACGGTTGCGGTGGTGTCGAAGGTCTTCCCCACGCGCTCGCACACGGTGTCGGCGCAGGGTGGCATTACCGCCGCGCTCGCCAACGTCGACGACGACCGCTGGGAATGGCACATGTACGACACGGTCAAGGGCGGCGACTGGCTGGGCGATCAGGACGCGATCGAGTTCATGTGCCGCGAGGCGGCCAGCGCAGTGTACGAACTCGAACACATGGGGCTGCCTTTCTCGCGGCTCGACAACGGCAAGATCTACCAGCGCCCCTTCGGCGGCCAGTCGAAGCACTTCGGCGGCGAGCAGGCCACTCGCACCTGCGCCGCCGCCGACCGCACCGGCCACGCGCTGCTGCACACGCTGTACCAGCAGAACATCGCCCATCGCACGCAATTTTTCGACGAATACTTTGCGCTCGACCTCGTGCGCGATGCCGACGGCTATTGCCTCGGCGTCACCGCCATCAGCATCGAGACCGGCGAGCCGCTGCTGATCGAGGCGCGCACGACGCTCTTGGCCACCGGCGGGGCAGGGCGCGTGTTCGGCAACAGCAGCAACGCCATGATCAACACCGGCGACGGTCTCGGCATGGTGCTGCGCGCCGGCCTGCCGCTACAGGACATGGAGTTCTGGCAGTTCCATCCCACCGGCATCGCCGGCGTGGGTTCGCTGATTACCGAAGGCGTGCGCGGCGAGGGCGGCTATCTGTTGAACAAAAACGGCGAGCGCTTCATGGAACGCTACGCGCCGCATGCGAAGGATCTGGCCGGGCGCGACGTGGTGACACGCGCCATCGCTATCGAGATCGCCGAGGGCCGCGGCTGCGGACCGCGCGCAGACTACGTCGACCTCAAGCTCGACCATCTGGGCGAGGCACTCATTGCCGAGAAGCTCCCCGGCATCCGCGACCTGTCGATCCGCTTCGCCGGCGTCGATCCGGCCCAGGCGCCGATCCCGGTCGCGCCGACCGCGCACTACATGATGGGCGGCATTCCCACCAACCTCAATGGCCAGGTCGTCGCGCCCGCGCGCTTCGGCCCCGAGGAGCCGGTGCCGGGACTGTATGCCGTCGGCGAATGCGCCTGCGTCTCGGTTCACGGCGCCAACCGCCTCGGCGGCAATTCGCTGCTCGACCTCATCGTGTTCGGCCGCGCCGCCGGCAAACACATGCAGGAAACCCTGCGTGATAACCCCTATCCGCGCCCGCTGCCGGAGAACGCGGCCGAGCAAAGTATGGCGCGGCTCGCGCGCTGGGAGCAGCCCGGCAGCGAACGGGTGGCGGCGATTACCGACGATCTCAGGCGCATGATGCAGGCGCATGCCGGCGTGTTCCGCACCGACGCGGTGCTGCGCGAGGGCCTCGCAAAACTGGATCAGCTGGAAGACCGGCTGGCGCACGCCGGTTTGCAGGACACCAGCCGCGTCTTCAACACCGCGCGCATCGAGGCGCTGGAACTGGAGAACCTGATCGGCGTGGCGCGCGCAACGCTGGTGTCGGCGCTCAGCCGCACCGAGAGCCGGGGGGCGCATGCGCGGGAGGATTTCCCCGAGCGCGACGACGCGAACTGGCTCAAGCACACACTGTATTCGCGCGAGGGGGATCAGGTGGATGCCAAGCCGGTGCGGCTGAAGCCGCTGACGGTGGAGACGATCCAGCCGAAGGAGCGGGTGTACTGATGGAGGGCGTACGTCTACTTTCTTCGCATTGGCTTCGCTTTTCGCCTGTGGGCGAGTTACTTTCTTTTGCTTCGCCAAAAGAAAGTAACCAAAGAAAAGGCGACCCCACATCGCTGCCCTGCGGGTTCCCGATTTGGCGCGCGCGGGCGGGCGCTCCACCAACTCGCCCTGGCACGGGGCACAAAACGCCCCGTGCTGCGGAGCTCGGACACGGTTCCGCTCTTTTCCCGCCCG
>JAHJNP010000027.1 GCA_018820745.1 Gammaproteobacteria bacterium | reverse complement strand
TGTCCGCATTTCTCGACATGCACCTGATGTTCCTCGGCGATTCGATGATCGCCGAGGAACCCAAGCGTCTGATCCGCGAAACCCAGTGCAACGCCGAGTGGGCGCTGGCGCAGCAGATGGAAGCACTGGTCGCGCGTTTCGAGGAAATCGACGACGCCTACCTGAGGAGCCGTCAGGAGGACGTGGTACAGGTGGTGCAGCGGGTGCTGAAGGCGCTGACCGGCCACCCCAGCCATCTGCCGCTGGATGTCGACTTCGGCGTCGAGCGCATCCTGGTCGCGCACGAGCTGTCGCCGGCCGACATGGTCCTGTTCAAGAACGTGCATTTCGCCGCCTTCATCACCGACCTCGGCGGCGCCACCTCGCACACCGCGATCCTGGCGCGCAGCATGGCGATGCCGTCGGTGATGGCGCTGCACAATGCGCGCGGCCTGATCCGCGACCACGACCTCTTGATCGTCGACGGCCGCGACGGCGTGGTGATCGTCAATCCGGACGAATCGGTGCTGGCCGAATACCGCCTGCGGCAGAACCAGTGGCGCATCGACACCGACAAGCTGAAGCGGCTGAAAACCAGCAAGTCGTCGACGCTCGACGGCACCCCGATCGAGCTGATGGCGAACATCGAGTTGCTCGGCGACGTCGATGCGGTGATGGCCTCAGGCGCGCATGGCATCGGCCTGTTCCGCAGCGAATTCCTGTTTCTCAACCGCAGCGACCTGCCGAGCGAGGACGAGCAGTACGAATCCTACAAGGCGGTGGCCGAGGCGCTGGACGGCAAGCCGGTCACCATCCGCACGCTTGACCTGGGCGCCGACAAGCAGGCGCCGTGGGGCCACAACGTGGCCGACAATCCGGCGCTGGGCCTGCGCGCGATCCGCCTGTGCCTGGCCGAGCCGGGGCTGTTTCAGACCCAGCTGCGCGCGATCCTGCGGGCGTCGATCCACGGCAAGGTGCGCATCCTCATCCCCATGCTGGTGAGTTTCATGGAGTTGCGGCAGACGCTGCAACGCATCGACGAAGCCCGCAACTCCCTGCGCAAAGACGGTCTGAAATTCGACGAAGGCATCCCGCTCGGCGGCATGATCGAGGTGCCCGCCGCCGCGCTCTCGGCCGGGTTCTTTGCCGAGCAGCTGGACTTCCTGTCGATCGGCACCAACGACCTGATCCAGTACACGCTGGCGATCGACCGCGCCGACGACAGCGTGTCGCATCTGTACGACCCGCTGCATCCGGCAGTGCTCAACCTGATCCAGTACACGCTGCGCGCCGGCGCCAAGGCAGGCAAGCCGGTCTCGGTATGCGGGGAAATGGCGGGCGATCCACAGTTGACACGGCTGCTGCTGGGACTGGGCCTGCGGACGTTCTCGATGCAGCCGGCCAGCCTGCTGCAGGTCAAGCAGCAGGTCCTGAAGTCTCACCTGGATGCGTTGACGCCGATGGCGCAGCGGCTGCTGAAGAACACCGACCCGGACAGGACGGCGCTGTTGCTGAATCGGCTCAACGGCTAGGAACCGGGCCGTCTTGTCGGTTTCGGTCGTTTCCTAAACCACGAGCTGCTCGGCAAGCCGTTCCAATTCCAGCTTGTCCTGGCGCAGTTCGCCGATCTCCTGCTTGACCTGCGCCATGCGGCTGTGCAGCGTGCCCATGTTCTCCAGAATCCGCTGCAGGCTGGCCAGCCGCGTGTCGAGATACTGCTTGTGCTCGCGGATGCGCGTCATGATCGGATCAAGCGTGATGCGCAGCCAGCGTTCGGCTTCCACCCGCGCCAGCCTGAAGGCCTTGCGTGACTCTTCGGCCAGACCGGCATAAAAGCGCCGGATCATGAAACGTTTTTCCAGCATCAGGTTGGCGGGGTCCTTGCAGAAAGCCTCGGTCTCACGCGTCAGCATTTCCAGCCGGTTGCGATAGGCGCCCAGATCGAGACGCGGCACCTGCATTTTCGGCAGGTTGTGCTGGCGATGAAAGCGGATATAGGCCTGGTCAAGCGTATCCAGCATGCTGTCGGCAAGCTGGGCCGCCTGCTGGAAGCGCGCCCCCATTTGCACGCTCAACTGGCGGATGCCGCTGGTCAGCCCGCGCGTGGTCCAGCTGCCTTCCGTCGCCTCGCGGCCAGCTTTCAGAATCGTGTCCAGCGTCTCTTCCGACAGGTGCGACAGCAGGTGGTCGCCTTGGCCCTGCACCATCTTGCGGGTGACACGGAACTGGTCAGCGATGACGTCGTAGCCATCCTTTTCCTGCTGCAGGCTGGCGCGCGTCTGCTCGATCAGTTCGCGATTCTTGCCCGACAGCTGGCTGAGCTGGATCAGTTCGTCGCTGCTGCGCTTGAGCCGTGCGGACAGGTCGACCTGGCTCTCGTCGAGCAGCGACACCACCTCGTGGCTGACCGCGTGGTAGAGCATGTCGCGCCGTGCCGGGATCACCTGGTGTGCCAGCAGGTATTCCAGCGACTCGATGCCGGAGCGCACGCGCAAGGCGGCATCGCCGCGGATGGTGGCCACCAGCGCTTTCTGCGCCGACACGGCAAACACCCGGCTGCGCGGCAGCTTCAGCACGCGCGCGGTTTCTTCGGCCTGGCGCTCGATGGTGGCCTGCACCTCGGAATCGCTCTTCAGCTCGTCCCATAGCATGTCGATCTTGTTCAGCACCGCCACGTGGTAATTGGCATGGCGATGCACATGCTTCTGCCAGATTTCAAGATCCGAGCGTGTCACCCCGGTATCGGTCGCCAGCAGATACATCACCGCATGCGCACTGGGGATGACCGACAGGGTGAGTTCGGGCTCCGCCCCCAGCGCGTTGAGCCCGGGGGTGTCCAGGATCGTCAACCCGGCCTGCAGCAGCGGATGCGGATAGTTGACCATGCCATAACGCCAGGCTGGTACCTCAACCGTGCCGTCGTCGCGCAGCAGATGGCGCTCGCCCGGATCCTCGCTGTCCCACAGCCCCATCTCGATGGCGTCCGCCGCCGCCATGGACTTGGTTTCGGTGAGTTTTTTCAGGCTTTCCTGCAGTTGGCGCGGGTCGATGGGGTCGAGCAGCACTCGGCACCACTCGATCGGCATGTGCTTGAGACGCGCCAGCGATTCGCTGCGGCGGCGGGTTTCGATCGGCAGCAGGCGCAAACTCGGCGGCTCGTCCGCACTGGCATACAGCTCGGTCGGGCACATGGTGGTGCGGCCGGCGTCGGACGGCAGCAGGCGCTGGCCGTGGTCGGCAAAAAACAGGGCGTTGATGAGTTCGGTCTTGCCGCGCGAAAACTCGGCGACAAAGGCCACCACCAGCTTGTCCTGGCGCAGACTGGATGCGGTATCGGCCAGCCGCAGAGTGCGCTCGGCGTCGATGCCGTGCTGGCGGTCGAGCCAGTCGGCATAGTCGGTAATCGCGGTTGCCAGCCGCATGCGCCGCGCGCTGTAGTCGGCAACTTCCTGTTCCAGATGGATGCTCATGCTCTATTGGTTTTCTCGATATCAAGCCAAGGGGTCTCAACCCCCGACACCGCCACGGTCTTCTGCCGCGAGGTTTCGCCGCGAACCAGGCGCACACGACCCACACGTGCCTTGGCGCGTAGTGGATCGGAGTCCTTTAGGGCACCACGGACTTGGGCACCCCCGGTTGCGCGGCCAGCCAGGCCAGCAGATGCGCATTCGCCTTCTTATCGACCGGTGGCGCGGCAATCTTTAATTTCAGTCCGCCGCCATGTTTCCCGGCGAATGCAGTGGCCTTTCCACCGGCTGCAGATGCAGGTCCAGCAGCCAGTCGGCGCCGTCGCGGCGCGCCCAGACAGGGGGCCATTTGTTTCAAAACCAGGTGTGGCGAGAATGACGAGCCGAAGACAGTGCAATCAGCACGGCAGAGAAACCGAATCAGAGGGAGCCAAGCAGCGCCCGCTCCAGTGCCAGCACCGGCACCATCAGCACCAGCTGGCACAGGATGAACAGCACCAGCGGCGTCAAATCGATATTGGAGACCATGGGAACGATGCGCCGCAGCGGGCGCAGGAAGGGTTCGGTCAGCGCATACACCACCGGCATCAGTGGCGTATTGGAATTGACCCACGACAATACCGCCCGGATCAGGGTCAGGCCGATGACCAGGTAGACCGTCAGGCTCATCAGCCGCACCGCCGCCAGTCCCATCATCACCGGCCAGACCTTGCCGCCTGCCAGCGCGAACGGAAAGCCATCCAGCCAATAGCCGGCCGTCACCACCACCAGCTCGACCAGCCAGGCGAGCGCCAGGCACGCCCAGTCGAGGCCCCACAAGCCCGGCACCACCCGGCGCAGCGGTTTCACCGCAAAGTCGGTGATGGCGACGATAAACTGGGCGAAGGGATTGCGGAACGGCACCCGGAACAGCTGCATCATGAAGCGCAGCAACACCGCGATGACAAACAGGTTGCCCAGCGTCTGGATGAGAAATTTCAATGCGGCTTCGATCATGCCAGGCGCCCCAGCTCATCACCGAGTTCGGCACTGCGGCGACTCGCTGCCTCCACCGCCTGACCAATGGCCTGCTTGACCGCGGCAGCTTCCAGCGCGGCAATGCCGCGTTCGGTGGTGCCGCCCCGGGAGGTGACGCGCTGCCGCAGTACGGCCGGTTCCTCGCCCGATTCCAGCGCCAGCTTGGCCGCGCCGAAAAAGGTCTGCAGCGCCAGCTGGCGCGCGGTAGCCGGCGCCAGCCCCTGCGCCACCGCAGCGGCTTCCAGCGACTCGAGAAAATAAAACACATAGGCCGGGCCGCTGCCCGACACCGCGGTCACCGCATCCAGCTGCGGCTCGTCCTCCACCCACACCACGCCACCGACGGCACGCAGCACCGCTTCGGCCTGCGAGCGCGAATCCTGGTTGACCGCGGGTGACGCAAACAGCCCGGCAATCCCGGCCTGCACCAGCGCCGGGGTGTTGGGCATGGCGCGCACGATCCGCGTGTGCCCCCCCAGCCAGCGGCCGAGGTCGGCCACCCGCACCCCGGCGGCAATCGACACCACCAGTTGGCCGGCAAGACGCAACGCCAGCGCAGCCGCCACTTCGGGCAGACTTTGCGGCTTCACCGCCAGCACGATCAGGGCATGCAGCCGCGCCTGCGACAGGTCCGAATGCGTCACCACGCCGAAGCGCGCAGCCAGCTGCCCGCGTGCATCGGCATTGATTTCAACCACCTCGATGTCGGTGGGCTGGGTGCCGCTGGCGATCAGGCCGCCGATGATGGCGGCCGCCATGTTGCCGCCGCCTATAAAACTGACCTTATGCATTTTTTATCCTCTCACCAAAAAGTGCGGTGCCGATTCGAACGATGGTTGCGCCTTCCCGTATCGCCGCGTCCAGATCGGCCGACATGCCCATCGACAGGGTGTCGAGCGCATGACCGCGCGCGATCAGCGCTTCGTATGCCTCGCGCACCTGCCTGAACGCGGCGCGCTGCGTGGCCACATCGGTCGCCGGGGCCGGAATCGCCATCAGCCCGCGCAACCGCAGGCCCGGCAGCCGCGAAACAGCCTCCGCCAGCACGGGCAGTTCAGCCACGGCCACCCCGCCCTTGCTGGCCTCGCCGCTGACATTGAGCTCGATGCACACCTGCAGCGGCGGCAAGTCGGGGGGACGCTGTGCGGACAGCCGCTCGGCAATCTTCAGCCGGTCCACGCTGTGCACCCAGCTGAAATGCTCGGCAATCGCCCGCGTCTTGTTGCTCTGGATCGGCCCGATGAAATGCCATTCGAGTTGCAGATCACGCAAGGTCGTCTGTTTTTCCAGTGCTTCCTGCAGATAGTTCTCGCCGAACTCATGCTGGCCGCAAGCCGCCATGGCGCGTACCTCGGCGGCGTCAAAGGTCTTGCTCGCCGCCAGCAGACGCACCGTTGCCGCGTCGCGCCCTGCGTCGGCGGCGGCGCGCGCGATCCGCACATGCACGGCACGCAAACGCTCGCATGGCGTGCTGGCGAAAGGGTGCGTGCCGGACTCAAGTTTGGGTAAATTCGGGCCGTTATCCATTGCGTTCATTATTGAACAGAAACTCAACAAGTTGAATTGTTGTTCAATAACAGCCTGGGTTTAATTGATATTGATCCGAAACGCAGCGCGGATTTAGACCATTTTCGTTAAGCCACCCGCCCCGGCTGTTTCATTTGTTTCGTTTCGGATCAATATTGGTCAAAACCCCATCCATTACAGAACGAGGCGCGCGTGGATATTTCCGAACTGCTGGCTTTTGCCGTCAAAAACAAGGCGTCCGACCTTCACCTGTCGGCCAGCCTGCCGCCGATGATCCGGGTCAACGGCGACATCCGCCGCATCAACCTGCCGCCGATGGATCACAAAGACGTGCACCGCATGGTGTACGACATCATGAACGACAGCCAGCGCAAGGTGTACGAGGAAACGCTCGAACTCGACTTCTCGTTCGAAATCCCCTCGCTGGCGCGCTTCCGAGTCAACGCCTTCAACCAGCAATATGGCGCTGGCGCGGTGTTCCGGACGATTCCATCGAAGGTGCTGTCGCTGGAAGAGCTCAACTGCCCACCCATTTTCAAGGAAATCTCAGACCAGCCGCGCGGCATCGTGCTGGTGACCGGGCCGACCGGTTCGGGCAAGTCGACCACGCTGGCGGCGATGATGGACTACGTCA
>JAHJNP010000026.1 GCA_018820745.1 Gammaproteobacteria bacterium | reverse complement strand
TCGGTTTCGTTCTTGTCGCCCATCGGCGTCGAGGTGCCGTGCGCATTGATGTAATTGACCTGATCGGCATTGACGCCGGCATCGCGCATCGCGTTCAGCATCGAACGCCTGGGGCCGTCGGTGCTCGGCGATGTCACATGGTAGGCGTCGCCGCTCATGCCAAAGCCCGTCACCTCGGCGTAGATTTTTGCGCCGCGTGCCTTGGCGTGCTCGTACTCCTCAAGCACCAGCACGCCGGCGCCCTCGCCCAGCACAAAGCCGTCGCGATCCTTGTCCCACGGACGGCTGGCGGTGGCCGGGTCGTCGTTGCGGGTGGACAGCGCGCGGGCAGCGGCGAAGCCGCCCAGGCCCAGCGGCGAAGTCGCGCACTCGGCGCCGCCGGCGACCATCACGTCGGCGTCGCCGTGCTCGATCATGCGGGCGGACAGGCCAACCGCGTGCAGGCCGGTGGTGCAGGCGGTGACAACCGCCAGGTTGGGTCCTTTCAATCCGAACTGGATGGAAAGATTGCCGGAAATCATGTTGATGATGGAACCCGGAATAAAGAAAGGGGAAATCTTTCTCGGGCCGGATTCCATCAACAGGGTGTGGGTTTCCTCGATCAGCGGCAGGCCGCCGATCCCGGAACCGATATTGACGCCAATGCGCTCGGCATTGGCTTCGGTGACTTCAAGACCCGAGTCGCGTATCGCCTGAATGCCGGCGGCCATGCCGAACTGGATGAAAACATCCATACGGCGCGCCTCCTTCGGATTGAGGTATTGCCCAACATCAAAATCCTTGACCTCGCCCCCAATCTGCGAAGTGAAAGGCGAAGGATCGAAACGGGTAATCCGGGCGATCCCGCTACGACCGGCAATCAGGTTGTCCCAGGCTTCCGGGATAGTGTTGCCGACCGGGGAGACGATCCCCAGGCCGGTTACGACGACGCGACGTTTGGACAAAACTCAGTTCTCTTGACAGGGGTGAACGATCAGCTCGAATGGCTGTTGACGTAGTCAATCGCCTGCTGGACGGTGGTGATCTTTTCCGCGTCTTCGTCGGGGATTTCACAGCCGAATTCTTCTTCCAGCGCCATCACCAGCTCGACCGTATCGAGCGAATCGGCGCCCAGGTCACCGACGAAGGAAGACTCGTTCTTGATATCTGCCTCGTTGACGCCCAACTGCTCGGCGACGACTTTAATTACACGCTGTACGTTTTCCATTACTGATCCTCTCTTGAAATTAGGCTCCAACAAAATTGAAGCCCGGAAAATAAAACTTTGCGATTCTACCAAACTTTGCAGGGCGGCTACGCCATGTACATGCCACCGTTGACATGCAGCGTGGTGCCCGAAATATAGCCGGCGGCGGGCGACGCCAGAAACGCGACAGCCTGCGCAATATCTTCGGCGGCGCCGAGCCGACCCAGCGGGATGTGCGCAAGCAAGGCCTGGCGTTGCGCATCCGGCAGCGCGCGCGTCATGTCGGTGTCGATGAAGCCCGGCGCCACGCAGTTCACCGTGATGTTGCGGCTGCCGACTTCACGCGCCAGCGACTTGGTGAAGCCCATAATGCCGGCCTTGGCCGCACTGTAATTGGTCTGCCCCGCATTGCCCATTGCGCCCACGACCGAGGCGATGGAAATGATGCGTCCCGTACGCGCCTTCATCATCGCGCGCAGCACCGCGCGCGACAGCCGGAACACCGACGTCAGGTTGGTCGCCAGGATGTCGTCCCACTCCTCGTCCTTCATCCGCATCAGCAGATTGTCACGGGTGATGCCGGCGTTGTTGACCAGGATGCCGATGTCGCCGAACTGCGCGCTGATCGCCGCGATGACGGCATCGACCTCGGCTGCGTCGGTGACATTGAGCTTCATCCCGCTGCCCTTGATGCCGGCTGCGGCGAGGTAATCGCTGATTGCCTGCGCGCCGGTGTCGCTGGTGGCGGTGCCGACCACGGTAGCGCCCGCCTGGCCGAGTGCCAACGCGATCGCCTGGCCGATTCCACGGCTGGCGCCGGTCACTAACGCCACCTGTCCTTCAAGATTCGCGCCAGGCGCGAGGTGTCCTTGCATGGTGTCTCCTTATTGACTGAGTGCGGCCGCGAGGCTGGCTTCGTCCACCAGCGCCACCGCCGGCAGGCTGTCGTCGATGCGCTTGGCGAGGCCCGCCAGCACCTTGCCGGGGCCGCATTCGATCACGCGCTCGATGCCGGCGGCCTTCAAGGCCTGCACGGTCTCGACCCAGCGCACCGGGGTATGCAACTGCTTCGCCAGCGCGGCACGGATCGCGTCTGCGTCGGCATGGCTTTGCACATCGGTGTTGTGCAGCACGGGAATCGCCGGGGTCGCAATCGTCACGCCCTGCAGATGCGCCAGCAGCTTTTCGGCGGCCGGCAACATCAGCGAGGAATGCGAGGGCACGGAAACCGGCAGTGGCAGCGCGCGCTTGGCGCCTTTTTCCTTCGCCAGCACCATGGCGCGTTCCACCGCTGCCTTGTTGCCGGCAATCACC
>JAHJNP010000025.1 GCA_018820745.1 Gammaproteobacteria bacterium | reverse complement strand
TACCTGGCCCGCATCGTGCGCAAGCCCCTGCTGATCGTCGACGCCTGGTACGACAACGCCATGGCCACCGCGCTGCAGTCGCGCAACCTGTGGGGGCAGCTGCAAGGGGTGAGCCAGTCCGAGCATTTCGGCACCTGGGTGCATTACTTCCGGCCCAACGGCATGCAGGCCGACCCGTTCGAGGCCGACACCTGGGACACCCTGCTCTACAAACCCATGGGCTCGATCGCCCCGGCCAAGAACTTCCTGGTGTCCGACACCGATTTCGTCGAAGTGCTGACCGAGATCGACATCCAGACCCCGATCCCCGACATCGTCCAGCAGCTGCGCACGGGCCGGCATTTCCTCTTCCTCGGCTGCCGCTTCCGCACACAGCTGGAGCGCACCTTCGCACGCCAGATCATGAAGCGCTCTTCCGACACGCACTGGGCGGTGCTGCCGGGCGAACTCAGCCGCAACGAAGCGCGCTTCCTGGAAGAGCAGAACATCCAGCGCATCGACATGCCGCTCGATGAATTCGTCCGGCTGCTGGCCGGCGAAGAACAGGTGGAAAAGATGGCCGTTGCCGTCTGACGCGGCTACCCGTCGGGGTCGGCCCCGCCAGGGGTATTTATTCAGCGGCTCCTCAGGATTGACTTCCGGTAGGCGGCGGCATCGATGCCGTTGCTTTTGAGCTTTTGATGAACCGCGCGGCGGGTGATGCCGATCTCCTTGGCTACGGCGCTGACGTTGCCGTCCAGTCGAAGCAAGGCGTCTTGCAGGACCTTGGTCTCGATTTTCCTGGCCGCGTTCAGCTTCTGGTTGCGCAGGTTGCCGGTGTCGGGCGGGTTTCCGGCACATGTTCTCTTGTATGCCTCGACGTCGATGGCGTCAATGGCGTCGATCACCTGCCCACGGGCAAAGAGAAAGGCCCGTTCCAGAACGTTTTCCAGTTCCCTTACGTTGCCTGGCCAATCATAGGCCATGACTTGGCGCCAAGCCTGGCTGCTCAGCACTTTCAAAGGTCTTTGGTAGCGTTCCGCAAGCCGCTGCAGCAGGTGATTGGCCAGTGCCGTGATGTCTTCGCGGCGCTCCCGTAGCGAGGGGATGTGGATAGGGACCACGTTCAGCCGGTAGTACAGGTCCTTGCGAAATTCGCCGGTGGCCAGCAGCTTTTCCACCGGGCGGTTCGCGGCGGCGATGATGCGCACATCCGCACGCAGCACCTGTTTGCCGCCCACCCGTTCAAACTCGCCTTCCTGGAGCACCCTGAGCAGGTTGGCCTGGGCCTGCAGGGGCAGGCTGTCGATTTCGTCCAGGAACAGCGTGCCGCCCCGGGCTCTTTCGAAGATGCCGTGGTGCAGCTCGTGGGCGCCGGTGAAGGCCCCTTTTTCATGGCCGAACAGCACGCTTTCGATCAGGTTTTCGGGAATCGCCCCGCAATTGACGGCGATGAATTTATGCTCGCTGCGCTTGCTCAGGGCGTGGATCGCGCGGGCGATGATTTCCTTGCCGACGCCGGTCTCGCCACTGATGAGCACGCTGGCGGCGGTGGGCGCTACCAGCTCGGCAGCTCCCAGCGCCTCGCGCATGGCCTCGGATTCGGCGACGATCTCGGGGGGCTCCCGACAGCCGCCCTGGTCGCCGGTGCCTTGGTTACACCAGGTCTGGGCCATTTTCTCCGCGACCCGCACCGTGACTTCAGCCAGCGATGACCGGGAAATGATCGCCCCGTTTTCGCTGAAATACTCGTCACCCGGCTTGTCCTGCACCGTCGCGCGGTCGGTGTAGATCAGGACCTCGCATTTTCCGTCATTGGTGGCGATGCGCTTTCTCAGTTCGACCTTGGCATAGCCGAAGTTGCGCGCTGCGATGCCGCCGAACACCGAAGAGGTCATGCGGCACAGTTCCGGCGCCTCCTTGACCCTATCCCCGAAGGGGCAGCGGTGATTCTCCACGCGCACTGCGCCCCCCTCGCCCGGCGCCTGGGCAAAATCGCCGCCGATCTGGTTCTTGATGTTGATGATGAGGCTCGCGTATTGGTCGCGGCTGATCTCCTGAGGCAAGTCCAACAGCCGTCTGGCATGGGCCTCAAGACAACTGCTGGCGGTCAGACCCAGGTATTGGATGTGGGTGTAGTGGTCGGTGCCGTTCTCGGCGGCTGTTTGTCCCGCCAGCTTGACGCTTTGGGTGACGAACATCTGCAGAAACGAGATCGGGCTGAGGTCGGATAGCAAGGGGTCGGACATGGGTGCCTCCCGATGGTCGACTTTGCACAATAGACCACCGCATCATGCTTCGTCGCGTGGTTTAGGTAATGCCGTTGGTTTGTAGCCATGTTCGCAATGGCTACAAGCATACTAGTCTAGCCTTGGATGTCTCCCGGGCAGCCCCTCAGGTGGAATGGTGGGCTCCGCACTGGCAGCCCGGGCCGTGGGTATGCGGGTGGGTGCCCGGCTTGGGATCGAGGGATCGCATGGCCAATTCCCTTCCCCGGGCCATGTGGCCGTGCATGGCCGGCGCGGCGAGAATCACCTTCTCCGCGCTCCCCCCACAAGCCGGGCAGGCAGGGCTTTTTTCATTGATGGGGTGTCGCGCCTCGAACTGTCGATGGCAGTCCCGGCACCGGTAATCGTAGGTCGGCATCAAACGTCTCCTTGCACGCTGCTGTGGTTCGTGGTGCCCCCCACCCGGGGCGAGGGGCACACCTGGGTCGGCGTGAATCTAGCTCCAGCGAGGCGGTTGCTTCGCCTTGACGCCGAACTGGGCGGAAGTCACGTCGGTGCGCGCGCGCTTCTCCATGTCCCGAGTGGGTGCCCGCAAGCGGCGGGTCTCCACTTCCCAGATCCAGCCGCTGACCACCATATCCTTGGGAATGAGGGGATGGTTGCGGAAGACCTCCACGGTCCTCATGCATGACTCGTCCACGTCGTCCATCATGCCGATCCATTTGGCGAAGCCGCCTTTATCCAGCTTCAGTTCCGGCAGGGTAGGGTCCAGGGCGAGGGCATCCGTATCGACGCCTTTTTCCCGCAGCATCCGCTCCAGATCAGCGGCGTTGGCGGACAGCATGCCGCATTGGGTGTGCTGCACGATGACGATTTCCTTGGTGCCGAAGAAATTGCAGGTCAGCATGGCCGAGCGGATCGCGTCATCCGTGACGATGCCCCCGGCGTTGCGGAAGCAGTGGGCATCCCCGCCGCCGGCGGGCGTGTCCACGTGGATGCCTAGGGCCTCGTCCACGGGCAGGCGTTCGTCCATGCAAGCCAGCACCCACAGGCTGCGGTTGTTGTGGCCGTCGGGCCCGTAACGGCGGCGCGTTGCCCAATGGTCGTAAGCGGTGACACGTGCATTCAGTTGATCCTTCAACGTTTCCATTTCCCGTCTCCTTATGAAAAGTAGTGGCTGCCTAGGCCTCGGCTTGAGCATTCGATCTGCGATATCCGACTCCGGATCCGCAATGCCAGGTAACGCAAATTGCGTACCACATAAAAAACCAAGCAAATACAAGTTGTTATGCTTTCTTGTGCGGCTTGATGTGGGAACGCCCGATTCACAACTCGTAGGGTGGATGCGTGAAGCGCCACGCCATCAATCGCAATGACTGGGGGTAAGCAACGCTTCCTACTGAGAAGCGTTGGTGCACGATTAAAGGGCAATCGGGAGAAGACAGCCGGGACTCGGACCACGGTTCCGGAAATAACCGGGTTCAGGTCGGCTTTTTTGAAGGTCTCCTGCGGGTTGGAACCCGCATCTCACGCACACGCGTATGAGGACGCTGGCGAATATCCGGCGTCGGTAAGGGGCGGGGGGGCGCAACGGTTGACCTGCTGCCTCACATTTGATCTCAGTATCCGTCTGCATGGGGGGCACAGAGCTGACTTCTGATCTTCGCTGGCGCCAATCGCAGGAACGGGTCGGCAGCCTGAAGTTTGCCGTTCACCGATATGGCCGGCGTGTGCACCATTCCTGAGCCGATCCGTACCTGACCTTTTTGGTGCCGGCCTAACAAGCAGTCCGGGAACCGGTGGATGGATGTCTGCGAGTCCATTTGTATTCATTGCAGATTGTTTTTGTAAGTTAAAACCGTAATTAATGATTGCAAACGATTTGAAACGTGCGTGGTGCAGGCTGCCTTAGGGTGGTGCACATCCCGGGCCACCTGGCCGGTAGTTGTAGCATTCTGGTAAATAAAAACCTATGAAAACAGCATATTAACAAATGTTTTCAGGCTGGCACACGACTTGCTTTAAAGATCCTGGCATTGCTGATCAAACCGTATCACTTGTTAGGAGAAAACCATGTCTGAACAGTCTCACAAGGACAAACTTGCCAATGTCTTGGCTGCCGGGATGAACCGCCGCGGGTTCATGAAACTGATGGGGAGCGGGGCCGGATTAGCTGCAGGCAGTGCCATCATGGGGAGCACGCTGGTCCAGAACGCCATGGCCGCCGCGCCCAGGCGGGGTGGCACCATCAAGCTCGCTTGGGTCGATGCAGTGGACACGCTGGACCCACACTTCACCGCCTCGCTTGGCTCAGTGAAGATCCTCAACAACATCTTCAACGGCCTGCTCAAGGTGGCTTACGACGGCAAGAAAGTATCCTTTGTTCCAGACTTGGCCGAGACGTGGGAAATGCCGGACGACAAGACCCACGTGTTCACGCTGCGCCGCGGCGTGAAATTTCACAACGGTGATCCCTGCGACGCCGCAGCCGTGAAATGGAGTCTGGATCGCGTCAAGGACCCGGCTGTCAGTTCGCCCCACGCCTGGAAGTTCGAGACCCTGGCCGGCATCGACATCGTTGACGAATCCACCATCCGGATGCGTTTTTCCAAGCCTTATGCCTTCCTGCCGGTCGCGCTCACCGGCAGCACCGGTCGTGCCGGCACCATCGTCAGCAAGCGCGCGGTGGAGCAGCATGGCAAGGCCTTCGGCCGCAATCCCGTGGGCACCGGCCCGTTCAAGTTCGCGGGCTGGCGCGAGAACGAATCGATCACCCTGGAACGTAACCCCGATTATTTCGAACCGGGCCTGCCCTATCTGGACGGCGTGAAGATCCTGCTGATCAAAGAGCCCACCGCCGCGGTGGCGGCCATGATGTCGGGGCAGGTCTACGGCATGAGTCTGTCGCCGTTCCAGTTCATCCCGCAACTGAAGGCGAACAAGAACCTGAAGGTCTACGGCGAAGTCGAGGGCAACTACAGCTTCGTCGGCATGAACAACCGCCGCGCGCCTTTCGACGACCCGATGATGCGCAAGGCCGTGGCCGCAGCGATCGACCGCAACACCATCGTCAAGCAGGGCTATTTCGGCGAAGCCATTCCTGCCTACAGCTGCATCTCGCCGCCCATGACCGGTTTCTACGACAAGAACATCGGCAACAGCGGGCGCGGCCAGCGCTTCGACCTGAAGAAAGCGATGGAATATCGCAAACAGTCCAAGTATCAGGGCGAGGTCAATCCCGTCTATATCGTGGCCCAGGGCTTCACCGGCTCGGGCGGCAGCGGCACGCGCAATTCCCAGCTCCTGTTACCGATGCTGGAAAAGATCGGCATCAAGCCGAAGATCGAACTGCTGGATCGCGCCGTGTGGACCAAGCGGCGCAATGGTGGCGACTTCGATATGTACGACGAGGCCTGGATTGCCGACCTCGATCCGGATGAAACCATCTACCCGGAATGGCACAGCGGCAAGCCCTGGAACTTCGTCGGCTACAGCAACAAGGAGTTCGACAAGCTGCTCTCCGAGGCGCAGGACACGCTCAACCAGGCGACGCGCAAGAAGCTCTACGACC
>JAHJNP010000325.1 GCA_018820745.1 Gammaproteobacteria bacterium | reverse complement strand
GCCGGCCTGGTGTTCAACCCCGCCACCCCGCTCGACGTGCTGGAATACACGCTCGACAAGATCGACATGGTGCTGCTGATGTCGGTCAACCCCGGCTTCGGCGGCCAGAAGTTCATCCCCTACGTGCTCGACAAGGCGCGTGCCGTGCGCAAGATGATCGACGACCGCGGCCTCAACGTGAACATCGAGATCGACGGCGGTGTCGGCCCGGCCAACATCGCCGAAGTCGCGCGCGCTGGCGTCGACACCTTCGTCGCAGGCTCGGCCGTGTTCGGTGCCGCCAAGGACAGCGACCCGCAGCGCTACAACAGCATCATCGCCGCGATGCGCGCGGAACTCGCCAAGGTTTAACAACAGATACAAGGGGCAAGGTGCAAGAGACAAGGCGTTCTCTTGCATCTTGAATCTTGAAACTTGCCTCTTTATCCCATGAATTTCCCAATTCCCATCAAAGCCGTCGTCATCGATCTCGACGGCACCCTGCTCAACACTGCGCCGGACCTGGCGCACGCCGCCGAACTGATGATGGCCGACCTCGGCCGCCCCTGTCCGTCGCTGGAAACAATTTCCACCTACATCGGCAACGGCGTGTCGCGGCTGGTCAAGCGCGTGCTCACCGGCGAGATGGATGCCGAGCCCGATGCGGCGCTGTTCGAGCAGGTCATTGCCCTGTACCAGAAGCATTACGGCGAACACGTGTCGCTGCATTCGCGCCCTTTCGATGGCGTGGTCGAAGGCCTCGACGCCTTCAAGGCGATGGGCGTGCATATCGCCTGCATCACCAACAAGGCCGAGCAGTTCACCCACCCGTTGTTGAAGGACACCGGCCTGTTCGATTACTTCGAGCTGATCCTGTCCGGCGACACGCTGCCCCGCCGCAAGCCCGACCCGCTGCCGCTGCTGCACGCTTGCGAGGTGTTCAAGGTGAAGCCCGCCGAACTGCTGCTGATCGGCGATTCGCTCAACGACACCCAGGCCGCGCGCGCCGCCGGCTGCCCGGTGTTCTGCGTGCCCTACGGCTACAACCGCGGCCGCCCGGTCGCCGAGCTCGACCTCGACGCGGTGGTGCCGGGCCTGGTCGAAGCGGCGAAGATGGTACGAAAAGCATGAACCACAGAGGCACAGAGACACAGAGATTTTCGATGCATGATCGATGGTGAAAACCGCCGATTGTTGATGCTGACTTTCTCTGTGCCCTCTGTGTCTCTGTGGTGAAAAAATGACTGAACAAGACTTCTTCGATCTCGTCCGCCAAGGCTACAACCGCATCCCGCTGGTGCGCGAACTGCCCGGCGACCTGGAAACGCCGCTGTCGGTGTACCTCAAGCTGGCCAACGCGCCCTATACCTACCTCCTCGAATCGGTGGTAGGCGGCGAGCGCTTTGGACGCTATTCCTTCATCGGACTTCCTGCGCGCACCGTCATCCGCGTGCGCGCGCACCTGCTGACGGTGGAGACCGACGGCCAGGTAGTCGAGGAGCACAGCCTGCCTGATCCGCTGGCCTTCATCGCCGCCTTTCAGGCACGCTTCAAGGCCGCGCCGGTGGCGGGCTTGCCGCGCTTCACCGGCGGGCTGGCGGGCTACTTCGGCTACGACACTATCCGCTACATCGAGAAGCGGCTGGCGCCGGAGTTCAAGAAAAATCAGCCGCGCAAGGACGATGTGCTGCACACGCCCGACATCCTGCTGATGCTGACCGAGGAACTGGCGGTGTTCGACAACCTCGCCGGCAAGCTCTACCTCATCACCCACGCCGACCCGATGCAGCCGGATGCCTACGCGCAGGGCCACCTGCGCCTCGCCGAACTGGCCGAGCAGCTGCACGCGCCGGTGCATCTGCCGGCCGAGCCGGTGATGGCGGCAAGCGAGCCGCAGTCCGAATTTGGCGAGGCCGAATTCAAGGCGGCGGTGCAAAAGGCCAAGGACTACATTGCGGCCGGCGATGTCATGCAGGTGGTGCTCTCCCAGCGCATGTCGCGCCCGTTCAATGCCTCGCCGCTGTCGCTGTACCGCGCGCTGCGTGGCCTCAATCCGTCGCCCTACATGTTCTATTACGATTTCGGCGGCTTCCATGTGGTCGGCTCCTCGCCCGAAATCCTGGTGCGCCTGGAAGGCGACAGCGTCACCCTGCGTCCGATTGCCGGCACACGCCCGCGCGGGCTCACGCGCGAGGACGATCAGCGTCTGGCCGAGGAGCTGCTGGCCGATCACAAGGAATGCGCCGAGCACCTGCAACTGCTGGACCTGGGGCGCAACGACACCGGGCGCGTTGCGGTGACCGGCAGCGTCAAGGTCACCGAGCACATGCAGATCGAGCGCTACTCGCACGTGATGCACATCGTTTCCAACGTCGAGGGCAAGCTGAAGCCGGGGCTGTCCGCGCTCGACGTGCTGCGCGCCAGCTTCCCCGCCGGCACCGTGTCGGGCGCGCCGAAGGTGCGCGCGATGGAAATCATCGACGAACTCGAGCCCAGCAAGCGCGGCATCTACGCCGGCGCGGTCGGCTATCTCGGCTTCAACGGCGACATGGACCTGGCGATCGCCATCCGCACCGCGGTGGTCAAGGACGGCATGCTGTACGCGCAGGCGGGCGCCGGCATTGTTGCCGATTCGGTGCCCGACAACGAATGGCTGGAAACGCTGAACAAGGCGCGTGCGGTCGTTCGCGCCGCCGAACTGGCGCAGGCGCGATTCGGTACCTTGATCGACTGAGCCGGGCAGGCTCCTAGCTCAGACCGTAGCGCTTGAGCTTTCGATAAAGCGTGCGCTCGGTGATGCCGAGCGCGGTCGCCACCCGGTTGCGATGGCCGGCGTGCGCGACGAGCAGGGCGCGGATGTGGGTGCGCTCGACCTCGGCCAGCGGCTGGGTACCCGGCAACGTCGGCGCCGATACGGTGGGCAGATGCAGGTCGGTGGCGCGGATCACGCCGTCGCGGCAAGTCAGCACCGCACGCTGCAGCAGATTGCGTAGTTCGCGCACATTGCCCGGAAACTCATACGCCTGCAGCGCGGCCAGCGCGGTCGCATCCAGCCGGCAGGCGCGACGCATGCCAGCGAGGCGCTTGAGCAGGAACGCCACCAGCCCAGGGATGTCTTCGCGTCGCTCGCGCAGCGGCGGCAGGTCGACGTCGATGCCTGCCAGCCGGTAATACAAATCGAGCCTGAACCGTTTCTCGTCCACCTCGTCCAGCAGCCGGCGATTGGTGGCCGATACCAGCCGCACGTCGGCCTTCAGCGTGTGGGTGCCGCCCACGCGCCGGAATTCGCCGCTTTCCAGCACGCGCAGCAGCTTGGCCTGCAAACCCAGCGGGATTTCCGCGACCTCGTCCAGAAACAGCGTGCCGCCGTCCGCCAGTTCGAACAGTCCCTTCTTCAGGCCGCTGCTACCCGAGAACGCACCGCGCTCGTGGCCGAACAACTCGCTCTCGAACAGGGTTTCCGGCACTGCGGCGCAGTTGATCACGATGAAGGCGCCGCCGGCCCGCGTCGAACGGGCGTGAATGAACCGTGCGGCGAGCTCCTTGCCGACGCCGGACTCGCCGAACAGCAGAATCGACGCCTCGCAGTCGGCCACCCGCGCGAGATTGTCGACGCAGGCCAGAAACGCCGGGGATTGCCCCACCATCTGCATGGCGTCGCAATCCGTGCCTATGCCGGCTTCAAGCGGGTAAAGCTGTTCGCCCAGGTAGCGCTCGCCGTTCTCGCCGCGCAGCGCGTGCCCACGGATGCGGGTGCGTTCGGGCTGGTCGTCGGCATGAAAATGCGTGTGCAGCACCTCGACCGCCTCGCCGTGCTCGAACAGGGCCTGGTGCGGGCATTGCTCGCCGTTTTCGTGGCAGGGACGCGCCGAGTGGTGCGACACGGCATGGCAGTACTGGCCGACGATGGCGTCGGGTGCGATGCCATAAGCGTCGGTGTAGCGCTGGTTGGCTGCGACGATGCGGTATTCGCGATCGATCACCACAAAAGGCTGGTCGTTGGCGTCGATGAGGTCCTGCAGTTCAATGGATGGCATGGCGGCCTCCGTTCTTGTCATGACGAATAGTAATAGCGTCATGACAAAAATGCCATGTCGGCGCTGGGGCGATTCTATCGAATGGCCTGGCACCCAATGATCACAAGGCCTTACCGGTTGGCACGCCTGTTGCATACAGTCACGGTGCATATCCCCGCAACAAGATGGAGATCAACATGTCTGAAAACAAGAACTGGAAGCTGCAACCCGGCGTGAACCTCGCCCCGGAGATGGTCGACGAGGTGGCCAAGATCGCCTGTGCCCTGAAGAGCCTGTCCGCCTACACCACCTTCGTCTTGGAGCGCGAGGACTGCCCGGAGGATCTGCGGCAGATCGTTGAAGAGGGCCTGGACGCCATGGGCCGCATCTTCCAGTGGTGATCCCCACGCCCCCCCGACACAGCACAAGGAGCGACAACAAATGGCACACATCGTGATTATGGGCGCCGGCATCGGCGGAATGACCATGGCGTATGAAATGCGCGAAGAGGCACGGAGCGAAGACCGCATCACCGTGATTTCCAACCTGCCGTATTTTCAGTTCACCCCCTCCAATCCCTGGGTGGGGGTCAACTGGCGCACCCGTGACGACATCACCATTCCGGCCGCGCCGTATCTGAACAAGAAGAACATCGACTTCATCGCGGTGGGTGCGGCGCGTGTGCATCCGGATCGCAACCAGATCGAACTGACCGACGGCCAGATCGTGGACTATGACTTTTTGATCATCGCGACCGGCCCCAAACTGGCGTTCGATGAAGTACCAGGCTTGGGACCGGAAGGCCATACCCAGTCGGTCTGCGTGGTCGAACACGCGGTGGCCGCGGGCCGCGCGTGGGAGGACTTCGTGAAAAACCCGGGCCCCATTGTGGTGGGCGCAGTGCAGGGAGCGTCCTGCTACGGACCGGCCTACGAGTTCGCCATGATCATGGACACCGATCTGAAAAGGCGCAAAATCCGCGACCGCGTGCCGATGACCTACGTGACGGCCGAGCCTTATATCGGCCATCTGGGCCTCGGCGGCGTCGGCGATTCGAAAGGCATGCTGGAATCCGCGATGCGCGACCGCCACATCAAGTGGATCTGCAACGCAAAAGTCACCAAGGTCGAGGCCGGCAAGATGTTTGTCGCCGAACACAATGACCGCGGCGAGGTCATCCAGGAGCACGAGCTGCCGTTTGCCTACTCGATGATGCTGCCCGCCTTCAAGGGCATCGACGCGGTGTTCGGCGTCGAGGGACTGGTCAATCCGCGCGGCTTCGTCACCATCGACGCCTTCCAGCGCAACCCGAAATTCCCCAATGTCTATGCGGTGGGCGTCTGCGTCGCCATCCCGCCGGTCGAGGTCACGCCGGTGCCGACCGGCACGCCGAAGACCGGCTACATGATCGAATCCATGGTCACCGCCACCGCGCACAACATCCGCGCCGTGCTCGACGGCCGCGAGCCCACCGAGAAAGCCACCTGGAACGCCATCTGCCTGGCCGATTTCGGCGCCACCG
>JAHJNP010000324.1 GCA_018820745.1 Gammaproteobacteria bacterium | reverse complement strand
CGTGTTCAGCATGGACGGCGACATCGCACCGGTCGACGCGCTGCTCGACCTGGCCGAACGCTACGACGCCTGGCTCTATCTCGATGACGCGCACGGCTTCGGCGTGCTGAACGACGGCCGCGGTGGCCTGACCGAGCGCGCCCGCGCGAGCGACCTCGTGATTTATCTCGCCACCCTCGGCAAGGCGGCCGGCGTTTCCGGGGCGACGGTGGCAGCGCATGCCAGCGTGATCGACTGGCTGATCCAGAAGGCGCGGCCGTATATCTACACGACGGCGTCGCCGCCGCTGCTGGCCGCGTGCCTGCTGGAAAGCCTGCGCCAGATCGATGCCGGAGAAGCGCGCCGCGCGCGTCTGCGCAGCCGCATCGCGCAGCTGCGCGAGGGTCTGGCCGACCTGAAGCTGGGCGCGCTGATGCCGTCTGACACGCCGATCCAGCCGCTGGTGATCGGCGCGAACACCGAAGCGGTGCGGCTGTCGCAGGCCCTGCTCGATCGCGGCCTCTTGGTGCCCGCCATCCGCACGCCGACGGTGCCCGCCAACACGGCGCGGTTGCGCATCACTCTGTCGGCCGCGCACAGCGCCGACGATGTCGCGCAACTGGTCGAGGCCCTGCATGCCCTCGCCTAAGCCCGTCCTTGCGCTGGTGCATGGCTGGGGCATGAACGCCCGCGTGTTCGACGCGCTGGCGGAATGGCTGGCGGCCGATTTCGAGGTGCGCGCGCTCGATCTGCCGGGCCATGGCGGACGCGCTGCGCTTGCGGAAAACACCCTGAAAAATTGGGCGGACGATCTCGCGCAGCAGCTGCCGGACAAGACCACGCTGCTCGGCTGGTCGCTTGGAGGCCAGGTGGCGATGCGCGCGGCGCTCGACCATCCGCACAGGATCGCGCGCCTGGTGCTGTTGGCGTCGACGCCGAAGTTCGTTGCTGGGGAAGACTGGGATCGCGGCATGGCTGCCGCCGATCTGCAAGACTTCGGCGCGGCGTTTCTGGCCGACCCGGAGGCCACGCTGCTGCGCTTTCTGAGCCTGCAGACGCGCGGCATGCCCGGGCAGAAAACCCTGCTTCAGCATTTGCGGCAGTCGCTGCTGGCCGCCCCCGTGGCGCGCAGCGAGGCCTTGTCGAGTGGCCTCGCGATCCTGCGCGACACCGACCTGCGCGCGGAACTGCCGCGGCTGACGCAGCCGACCCTGGTGCTGCATGGCGCGCTCGATACGCTGACGCCTGCGGCTGCGGGCGCCTGGCTGGCCGACACCCTGCCCGCCGCGCAGCACATCGAATTTGCCCGCGCCGCGCATGCGCCGCACTTGTCGCACGGCGAAGACGTGGCCGCCGCGATAGGACGCTTTGCCCATGACTGAATCCGAACTCGATTTCGCCGAAGTGCGGCGCGCCTTCGACCATGCCGCCGCCAGCTACGATGCGCATGCGGTGCTGCAGCGCGAGGTGTGCGATCGTCTGCTGGAACGGCTCGACTTCATGACCCTGAAGCCTACGCGCGTGCTCGACATCGGCACCGGCACCGGCTACGGACAGGCGCATCTGCGATCGCGCTATGCGGAAGCCGAATGCTGCGCGCTCGACATCGCCCCGGCCATGCTCGCCGCCGCGCGTGCACGCCTGCCTCAACCGACCTGGGCGCAGCGCATCCTGCAGCACCTGACCCCTCACCCCTTACCCCTCACCCATATGGTGTGCGCCGACATGGACCGGCTGCCGCTCGCGCCCAGCAGCGTGAACCTGGTCTGGTCCAGCCTGGCACTGCAGTGGGCGCACGATCTGGAGGCGACGCTCAAGGGCTTCTATCGCGTGCTGGCGCCGGGCGGGCTGTTGATCTTCGCCACCTTCGGCCCCGACACGCTGAAGGAATTGCGCGCAGCCTTTTCGGCCATCGACGATGCGCCGCATGTGAACCGCTTCATCGACCTGCACGACATCGGCGACATGCTGATCCACGCCGGTTTTGCCAGTCCGGTGATGGAAATGGAAATGCTGACCCTGACCTACGCCGACCTCAAGACCCTGATGCGCGATCTCAAGGGCATCGGCGCGCACAACGCGGCAACGACCCGGCGGCGCGGCCTGCTCGGCAAGTCGGCGTGGGCGCGGCTGGAGCAGGCGTATGAAGCGCACCGGCTCGAAGGGCGCCTGCCGGCCACCTTCGAAGTGATCTACGGCCACGCGTGGGCGGGCGACAAGACGCAGCGCGCGGATGGACGCCAGGTGATCCAGTTGAAAATTCAAAAAAAGCGAGCGGGCTCATGACATCGACGACCCCGCCTCACGCCCCTCCCCTCGCGTCTCACGGTTTTTTCGTCACCGGCACCGATACCGGCGTCGGCAAGACGCGGGTGGCAGTGGCGCTGATTCATGCGCTACGCGAACAGGGCCTGCGCGTGGCGGCGATGAAGCCGGTGGCGGCGGGCCATGCGCCGGGCGAGCTGAACGAGGATGTGGCGGCGCTGCTGCAGGCGGCCAACGTGGCGGCCGATATTCGCGACGTAAATCCCTATGATTTTGCGCCTGCAATCGCGCCGCACATCGCCGCGCAGCAGGCGGGCGTGCGGATCGAGCTCGATACAATCGCCGCGGCGTTTGCCAGGCTGGCCGCCGCCGCCGATGTGGTGGTGGTCGAAGGCGCGGGCGGTTGGCGGGTGCCCTTGAATGAACGCGACGACATGGCAGATCTGGCCCAGCGTCTGGACCTGCCCATCGTGCTGGTGGTGGGGTTGCGCCTTGGCTGCCTCAACCATGCGCTGTTGACGGCGGAGTCGATTGCGCACCGGCGGCTGCCGTGGGCCGGCTGGGTGGGCAACCACGTCGATCCGGCGATGGCATGCCGGGCCGAGAATGTGGCCGCGCTGCATGCGCGCCTGCCTGCTCCGTGTCTCGGGGTGCAGGCGCATCTTGATCCGGCAATGTCTGCGGTCGACGCGCCGCAATGGCTTACGCTGCCGGAATAATTAGTATCTTAGAATAATCTGTAATAACGATATTTAATAAATAAATCAATAAGTTAATACGATCGTACTGCTTGTTCTGGCGTGCGGCGGCGTGCTATTGTCTGCGACATATTGCCGCACTCGGTTTCCTCGATTCCAGATATGGGACAGGTGAATACGGAAGACTGTGCGGGTGGGCCAGCAGGCGCGTTTGTATTCCGATCCCGCCCCAATCATTCGCTGACCCGTCCCCAGGAACGGCTCGTGTTCTGGAGCCTGGCGGCACTGTGTTTTGCAATGGCGATCGGCTTTGCATGGTCGGGTTACTGGCTGATCCTGCCGTTTGCCGGATTTGAAATCGGCTTGCTGGCCTGGGCATTCAGGGCCTTACGCAGCCGCGAGGGCGATTTCGAATCCCTCGTGATCGAAGGTGACATGGTGGTGCTGGAATGGCACTGCGGTAACCAGGGAGGGCGTCGGGAACTGAATCGCCAGTGGGCGCGCGTGGTATGCAACTGCAGGACGCCGGGCAGGAATTGCCGTCTCAGCCTGTGTTCGCATGGTCACGCAACGGAAGTAGGGCAGTATCTGAATGACGAGGCGCGGCTGCAGCTGGCCGCCACCCTACGCAGCAGGTTGCAAGAATAACGAAGCGCAGCAGGTTGCAGGGCTAACCGCAACACACGCCGCAACGAGACCAATAATGGGGATGAGAGGACGGGGGACGCGATGAAAAGCAAGTGGCAACGTGTAGGAATGATGGGGGCAGCGCTGGCGTTCAGCCAGTCGACGCTGGCAGACTACGCATACAACCTGCAAACACCGGCGAGTCAGGTGGCGCAGGACGTGTTCGATCTGCATAACCTCATCATGCTGGTGTGCCTGGGGATCTTCGTGGTGGTCTTCGGTGCGATGTTCTATTCGCTGCTGAAGCACCGCAAGTCGCTCGGCCACAAGGCTGCGAATTTCCATGAAAACACCACGGTCGAAATCATCTGGACGGTGATTCCCTTCGTCATCCTGGTGGGGATGGCCTACCCTGCCGCCAGGGTGGTGATCGACATGAAGGACACGACCAACCCTGATATGACCGTCAAGATAACTGGCTTTCAGTGGAAGTGGAGTTACGACTACCTCAACGACGACATCAGCTTTTACAGCAACCTTTCCACCCCGCGCGAACAGATCGTCGGTACCGCCGAAAAGGGCGAGCATTATCTGCTCGAAGTCGACGAGCCGATTGTGGTGCCGGTCGGAAAGCGGGTGCGCTTGTTGATTACCGCCAACGATGTGATCCATTCATGGTGGGTGCCTGCGCTGAGTGTCAAGCAGGACGCGATTCCTGGTTTCATCCGCGACAGCTGGTTCAAGGCTGACAGGATCGGCACCTATCGTGGTCAGTGCGCTGAGTTGTGCGGCAAGGACCATGGTTTCATGCCGATCGTGGTCGAGGTGGTATCGGAAGAAGACTACAAGGCCTGGGTCGAGAAGAAGAAAGGCGCGGCGACCAGCGCAGCGGCCGACAACACCCGGACCTTCGACGCAGCAGAACTGATTGCACGCGGCGAGACGGTCTACCAAGCCAACTGCGCCGCCTGCCATCAGGCCGACGGCAAGGGTCTGCCCGGGGTGTTTCCCGCAATCAGCGGCGCCAAAATCGCGAGCGGCCCGATCGATGCACATATCGACGTGATCCTGAACGGTCGTCCCGGTACAGCGATGGCAGCGTTCGCCGGCCAGTTGTCCGATGCCGACATCGCCGCCGTGGTGACTTACCAGCGCAACGCGTGGGACAACAAAACGGGCGACCTGGCGCAGCCTGCCAAGATTGCCGCCGCACGGGGTGGGGCCGCCGGTGAAGCCGCCGCACCCGCTGCGCAGTAAACAATATATAAAGAGGAGAGCACACGATGTCTGATGCTGCACACGCCCACGACGATCATAGTCACGGCCACCCCAGCGGGATCATGCGCTGGCTGACCACCACCAACCACAAGGACATCGGGTCGATGTACCTGTGGTTTGCGCTGATCATGCTGTTTTCCGCAGGCACCATGGCGCTGCTGATTCGCGCCGAACTTTTCCAGCCGGGGATGCAACTCACCAACCCGGATTTTTTCAACCAGCTCACCACCATGCACGGGCTGATTATGATTTTCGGCGCAATCATGCCGGCCTTCTCCGGGTTTGCGAACTGGCAGGTTCCGCTGATGATCGGCGCGCCCGACATGGCGTTCCCGCGCATGAACAACTGGGCGTTCTGGCTGCTGCCGGTGGCGGCGCTCATGCTGATGGCGTCTTTCCTGTTGCCCGGCGGCGCCGTGGCAGGCGGCTGGACGATGTATCCGCCGCTGTTCATCCAGGGTGGCATTTCCTATGACTTGACGATTCTGGCGGTTCACATCATGGGCCTGTCGTCGATCATGGGTTCGATCAACATCGCCACCACTATCCTCAACATGCGCGCGCCCGGCCTCACATTGATGAAGATGCCGCTGTTTGTGTGGACCTGGCTGATCACCGCCTACCTGCTGATTGCCACCATGCCTGTATTGGCTGGCGCGGTGACCATGCTGCTGACCGACCGCAACTTCGGAACACATTTCTTCAATGCGGCCGGTGGCGGTGACCCGGTGATGTTCCAGCATATCTTCTGGTTCTTCGGCCATCCCGAGGTCTACATCCTGATCCTGCCCGCGTTCGGCATCGTCTCGCAGATCATCCCAACCTTCGCACGCAAGCCGTTGTTCGGCTATGCATCGATGGTGTACGCGACGGCTTCCATCGCGATCCTGTCGTTCACCGTGTGGGCGCACCATATGTTTGCAGTGGGGATGCCCGTCGCCGCGCAATTGTTCTTCATGTTCTCGACCATGTTGATCGCAGTACCGACCGGTGTGAAGATCTTTAACTGGGTGGCGACGATGTGGAAGGGCTCGCTGACCTTCGAGACACCGATGCTGTTCGCCATCGCCTTCGTCTGCCTGTTCACGATTGGCGGCTTCTCCGGCCTGGTGCTGGCGATCGCGCCGGTCGACATCCAGCTGCAAGACACCTATTACGTGGTGGCGCACTTCCACTACGTGCTGGTCTCTGGCGCACTGTTCTCCATCTTCGCCGGCATCTACTACTGGCTGCCGAAATGGACTGGCCACATGTACAGCGAAACGCTGGGCAAGTGGCATTTCTGGCTGTCGGTCATCGGCATGAATATTCTGTTCTTCCCGATGCACTTCCTCGGCCTGGCAGGCATGCCGCGCCGCATTCCCGACTATGCGCTGCAGTTCACCGAGTTCAACCAGCTTGCCACGGTGGGTGCCTTTATCTTCGGCTTCAGCCAGCTGATTTTCCTGGTGTTGGTGCTGAAGACGATCAAGGGTGGCGACAAGGCGACCGATCGGGTATGGGAGGGTGCTGAAGGACTGGAATGGACGCTGCCGTCGCCCGCGCCGTATCACACCTTTGAAACCGCGCCGGTGGTGAGATGAGCAGGGGCTTGGCGGTCATGACGGATAAGCGCAACGGCAAATACCGCACGGCAGCTATTCTGGCGGCAATTGTCATTGGTCTGTTCCTGTTCACCCTGTACACCGGGCTGAAATAAATCATGGCCGTGGGCAACGCCAAAACCTTGACCAAGTTCATCGTGGTAACACTGGGCATGTTCGGGTTCGGTTTCGCCCTGGTGCCGTTTTATTACAAGATTTGCGAAGTGACCGGGATCAATTCCGGCGCCGAGCAAAGCCTGGTGAAAAACACCCAGGTCGATTCCAGCCGCTGGGTGACGCTGGAGTTCGATGCCAATACCAATGAAGCGCTGCCGTGGCGGTTCAAGCCAGTTCAGCGCAGCATGAAGGTGCACCCGGGGCAGCTGGTTCAGGTGGAATACGAGGTGACCAACACCAGCGATCAGCCCATCGTGGGGCTTGCGGTGCCGAGTTATGGCCCGGCCCGCGCAGCAGCATTCTTCAACAAGATAGAGTGCTTCTGCTTTACTCCGCAAACCCTGGCCGCAGGCGAGTCACGGCGCATGCCGGTGCTGTTTGTGCTGGATCCGACAATGGATCGTGATGTGCATACCGTGACCCTGTCCTACACCTTCTTCGATGCTGCGGCGAAGGGCCAGGCGTCAGCTTTGCCGAAGAGGCTGCCGCGTGGCTAAAGGCGGAAATCTGAAAGCCGTCCTGGCGGTGTTCTGGAGTTTTTTTGGCGTGCGCAAGCGGCGCGATTATGACGCCGACGCGCAAAGCCTGACGCCGGCACAGATCATCATCGCCGGCCTGATTGGCGGCGCGGTGTTCGTGATGACGATGTTGTTACTGGTGTATCTGGCAATGCAGTTCGTGAACTGAACGATCTAACAAACAAGAAAGAGGGGATGAGATGAGCCTGGCACAAACCGATAAGTATTATCTGCCGCAACCTTCGCTCTGGCCGATCATCGGCTCGGTTGCGCTGCTGTTGATGGCGGTGGGTGGCACCATGACCATGCGCGAGATCGACAATGGCGGCTGGGTACTCCTGACCGGGGTGGCGATCCTGTTCTATATGATGTTCGGCTGGTTTGGCGAAGTGATTCGCGACAGTGAGGCGGGCCGCTACAACAGCCAGGTTGATTCCTCGTTCCGCTGGTCGATGAGCTGGTTCATCTTCTCCGAAGTGATGTTCTTTGCCGCCTTCTTCGGCGCGCTGTTCTATACCCGGGTGCTGTCGGTGCCCTGGCTGGCTGACGCCGAAACGGGCAGCCTGCTGTGGGAGGGCTTCCAGGCCACCTGGCCGACCGCAGGACCGGGACTGACGCAGGATGGATTCGACTTCACGCCAATGGGCGCTTGGGGGATTCCAGCGATCAACACCCTGCTGTTGCTGACCTCGGGCGTCACGATCACCTGGGCGCACTGGGGCTTGAAGAAGAGCAACCGCACGCAGCTGATTCTGGGCCTGGCGATGACGGTGGCACTGGGCGTGGTATTTCTCGGCTTGCAGGTGTATGAATACATCCATGCCTATTCGGAAATGGGCCTGACGCTGGGCGCGGGCGTCTACGGTGCGACCTTCTTCATGCTGACCGGGTTCCACGGGTTTCACGTGCTGGTCGGAACGACGATGCTGATCGTGATGCTGTTGCGTTCGATCGCTGGCCACTTCACGGCAGAGCACCACTTCGCCTTCGAGGCGGTGTCATGGTACTGGCACTTTGTCGACGTGGTGTGGGTGCTGTTGTTTATTGTGGTTTACTGGTTGATCTAGTCTGCTGCCAAACCCGGTACCGCGTGTGCGGCACCGGTCAAGCAAAAAGCCGCGTACAGCGCGGCTTTTTGTTGCGGTGGAGGCTGCTCAGCGCAGCCCGCTTTGGGGGATGAAGCCCAAGTAGTAGCCACCCATCAGCAGGATAAACAGGGTAAGGGAGAGCGCGACCCGCACGGTCAGCATTTTGACGACGCGGTCGGATTGCCCCTTGTCCTTGATAAGATAGTAAAGGGCGCTGGCGAGACTGGCCAGAATGAAGACGATGAACAGCAGGGCAGCGATGCGCATGAAAAGGGTCTCCCGGCAAAATCCCAGTCTAACCGGATTGCTGGGCCCATGCACTTGCTGAAGCTGCGTGCCGGGGCGTGGGAATTTGCGCCTACCGTGTGGCCCACCCTGGCGGCGCTGTTTTTCTTCGTGCTGACGCTGTGGCTTGGCAATTGGCAAAGCGAGCGCGCTGAAACCAAGCGTGCCCTGCAGGCCCGTTACGATGCGGCGGAGCGCGACATCCCCATCCATGTCGGCAGCACACTGCTTGATCGTGACAGCGTGCTGTACCGCAAGTTGGAGGTTGAGGGTGTGTTCGACGACGCGCACACCATTTTGTTAGACAACCGGGTGGAGGGGGGCGTGGCAGGGTATCACGTGCTGACGCCGCTGCGGATCAATGGGGGCGCGCTCGCCATCCTGGTCAATCGAGGCTGGGCGGCGGCGGGGCGCACGCGCGATCAGGTGCCGGCGCCACCGGCACCGGCGGGCGTGGTGCGTCTGGAAGGTCTGGCGGCCGATCCGCATACGCGTTACGTCGAACTGGCGCCGACTGCGCCGCAGGGACGCGTCTGGCAGAATCTCGATTTTGCGCGTTATGCGGCGACCACCGGGCTGAGGCTGCAGCCGGTGTTGCTGCTGCAGACCAGCAGCTATCCCGACAACTTGCAGCGGAACTGGCCGCGGCCCGATAGCGGGGTCAGTACTCACGTGAGCTATGCCTTCCAATGGTACAGTTTGGCGGCGACACTGGCGGTGTTGTGGCTGATAATGAACGTCAAGCGTTGCCACGACGGCGATGTGAATTCCAGGCTTTGATCAATAACGTAGACCCATGCAATTGACACCTCGTAGCAAACTCCTGTTGTTGTTAGGCGTATTCGTCGTGCCGGTGGTGGCGGCGTACCTGGCCTTTTTTGGCTGGCGCCCGGCCGGGCACACCAATTATGGCGACCTGCTCAAGGTGACGCCCCTGCAGCAGACGGCCGGCACGACGCACGATGGCACGCCGCTTGATCTGGCGTTGCTGCAGGGCAAGTGGCTGATGGTGCACGTCGGCCCCGCAAGCTGCGATGCCGATTGTGTGCGGCAGTTGTACCTGATGCGCCAGATACGGATCACGCAGGGCAAGGAGCAGTCGCGCATCGAGCGGTTGTGGGTGTTGACCGATGCCGGTGCGGCCGCCCCGGCGCTGTTGCAGGACTATCCCGGCCTGCACGTGTGGCGGCCGGCGGATGCCGCCTTTATCGAGCAGTTTCCCGCCAAGGATAGCCGGGCCGGACATATCTATCTGGTCGATCCACTCGGCAACCTGATGCTGCGTTTCCCTGCCGATCCGGAACCCAAGCGCATGATGAAAGACCTCAAGCTGCTGCTTAAAGCCTCCCAGATCGGCTGATGATGACCCTATACCGAAACCTGATTCTGGCTGCTTTGGTTCTCACACTGGGGGTGGTGAGCCTGGGTGCCTATGTGCGCTTGTCCGACGCCGGCCTGGGCTGCCCCGACTGGCCCGGCTGCTATGGCAAGCTGACGCCGCATCATGCGGCCGACGCCATCAACGCTGAACTGGCCGAGCGCCCTGAAGGGCCGGTATCCCACGGCAAGGCATGGAAAGAAATGGTGCATCGTTATGCCGCGGGAACGCTGGGATTGCTGGTGCTGGGGATTGCGGTATCGGGCTGGCGAGGGCGCCGCGACACGGCCGGCGGCCCCGGCCTGCCCATGCTGCTGGTGGGTCTGATCGTGTTTCAGGCACTGCTTGGGATGTGGACGGTTACCCAATTGCTCAAGCCTTTGGTGGTTACCGCGCACCTGCTGGGGGGTATGGCTACCTTGTCCCTGCTGCTCTGGCTGTGGCTACGCGAACGCGGCCAGGCCAGTCATGTCTATTTTGCGCGGGTCGACCATCTGCGCGTCAGCGCAGCAGTAGGATTGGTGCTGGTGATCGCGCAAATCGCGCTGGGGGGCTGGGTGAGTTCCAACTATGCGGCGCTGGCCTGTACCGATTTCCCGCTGTGTCAGGGCGCATGGATGCCGCCGATGGATTTTGAACACGGCTTCACCCTGCATCGCGCACTCGGCGAGACCGCATCCGGCGAATTGCTGTCGATGGCCGCACTGACGGCAATCCACTGGGTGCATCGCGTCATGGCGCTGATCGTTGCCTTGTATATGGGCTGGTTGGTGCTGCGGTTGTCGCGCACACCGGGTTATGCCGGCATGGGAATGGCGATAGGCGGATTGCTGGCGCTGCAGGTCGCGCTGGGAATCGGCAATGTGCTGCTGAGTCTGCCGCTTGCGGTCGCCGTGGCCCATAACACCGGCGCGGCGCTGTTGCTGGTCAGTCTGGTGTGGCTTAACTATCGGGTGCGCAGGAGATGAGCATGGAGACCTTGATGTTTCAGGGGGCAGCCTGTCGCTGCCAGCAGTTCCTGGCACTGTGCAAGTTGCGGGTGGTCAGCCTGATCGTGTTCACCGCGGTCATCGGCATGTTTCTCGCCGTGCCCGGTTGGCCGGCCTGGAACGTCCTGTGGGCCGGCACGCTGGGGATCGCGTTGGTGGCCGGCGCGGCGGCGGCATTCAATTGCCTGATCGAGCAGAAGATCGATGCAGTGAT
>JAHJNP010000323.1 GCA_018820745.1 Gammaproteobacteria bacterium | reverse complement strand
CACCATGGGTTCGATCAAGGAAAGCTCGCGCAAGATTGCCGACATCATCGGCGTCATCGACGGCATTGCCTTCCAGACCAACATCCTGGCCTTGAATGCCGCAGTGGAAGCGGCGCGTGCCGGCGAGCAGGGGCGCGGCTTTGCCGTCGTCGCTTCCGAAGTGCGCAACCTGGCGCAACGCAGCGCTAGCGCGGCCAAGGAGATCAAGACCCTGATCAGCGATTCGGTGGAGCAGGTCGAGGCGGGCAGAAAGCTGGTGGACGAAGCCGGCGAGGCGATGGACGATATCGTGACGTCGGTGCAACTGGTGGCCGACATCATGACGGGCTCGGCGGCGGCGAGCCAGGAACAGAGCGCCGGCATCGAGCAGATCAACCAGGCGATCACCCAGATGGACGACGTGACGCAGCAGAATGCCGCGCTGGTGGAACAGGCCGCGGCCGCGGCCATGAGCTTGCAGGATCAGGCGGGCAGGCTGGCCGAGGCGGTCAGCGTGTTCAGGCTGGAAGGGATGGCGTACAGCACGCGTCCTGCGCGGGTCGCGGCCGCATCGCCGAAGCCGCGGTCCAAGGCCATGCCGGCACCGGTTGCGCGACCGAAGAAGCTTGCGGTTGCCGGCGGCGGCAGCAGCAACGAGGAGTGGGAAGAGTTTTGAGGGGGACGCTGTTCAGTCGACATCCCTGAAAACAGCAGCATCCGCGATAAGCGCGGCATAGAAGGCCTCTTTCCCTCACCCCGAACCGAATGACGGCTGTGCCGCGCCTGCCTTTGCGGGGCGGTACAGCGGCCGAAAGGCAGCGGACTTGCCACCGGTCGAAATACCGGCGTGATCAATGAACGCCGGTTTGTGCCAACACGCCTGACCGCAATGGTCTGGACGGCATGGGCTTGCATGCCACAGCACTGCTCCCTCGATCCTTTTAAGGTACCCAAGATGCCGGGCCGGGCCAGGTGCGGGTTGGTTGTACGGAACGCGCATAAATGATTGCAAATATGACTATCAAGTTACTGCTTGTTTTCGCCGTTTTCTTATAGGTGGAGATCAGGCAGTAAGCGGGTCATCAATAAGCGTTTTCGGCCATGCGGCCTGCGATTGGAATTGGAATGTGGTTTATGCGGGAACTATGCAGGCAATGAAATTGAAATTAAAAATCGTTTTGAGCATGGGGATGGTATTCATGCTTTTCAGCATTGCGATCGGCGTGGCGCTGACCGGCATGCAGAGCAACAAGAACCGGTTCGAACATTTTATCGAGCAGGATCTGGCGCTTGCCGGCGCGGGCGCCAGCTTGTATGCGCAAGGCTTGCAAATGGGCCAGGCCTTGCGCAACGTTGTGATGGATCCGTCTAACCCGAAGGCATACGAAAATCTGGAAACGGCAGCGGGCGAGTTCAAAGCCATCAGCCAACGGGCCACAACCCTGGCTGCAGCCAGTCCGGCAGACCTCAAGATGCTGGAGGAAGTGGTGGCATTGCGCGAGCAGCAAATTCCGATTCAGGCCAATATCATATCGCTGGCGCGTACAGACCAGACGGCAGCCATTGCAGCAATCAGCCAGGATGAAACACCCGCCTGGCGCAAGATCAAAGCGCGCCTGCTGGAATTCACTCAAGCCAAACAAGCCGGCGTTGAACAGACCAAGACCGAGATGGCGGCGTTCAGCCAACGCATGCTGATGATCACGCTTGTGCTCGTGCTGGTGGCGCTGGTTGCGGCAAGTACGATTGTTTTCTGGCTGGTGCGCCACATCATGAAGCAGCTGGGCGGTGAACCCGCCTATGCGGTGGAAATTGCCCGCGCAATCTCCGGCGGAGACTTTTCCAGGTCGGTCGCGCTGGAGAAAGGCGACACCTCGAGCTTGTTGTATGCGATCAATGCGATGCGTGGAAACTTGATTGCAACGATCGGCGATATTCGGCATGCGACCGAAACCATTGCCACTGCGTCGACCCAGATCGCCGCCGGAAACCTCGACCTGTCCTCCCGCACCGAAGAGCAGGCGTCGAGCCTGGAACAGACCGCCAGCTCGATGGAAGAGCTGACCAGCACCGTCAAGCAGAACGCCGATAACGCACGCCAGGCCAACCAGTTGGTGGTCTCCACCGCCGACGTTGCAGTCAAGGGCGGCCAGGTGGTGAACCAGGTGGTCGACACCATGGGCTCGATCAAGGAGAGCTCGCGCAAGATTGCCGACATCATCGGCGTCATCGACGGCATTGCCTTCCAGACCAACATTCTGGCCTTGAACGCCGCAGTGGAAGCTGCGCGTGCCGGCGAACAGGGGCGCGGCTTTGCAGTCGTCGCCGCCGAGGTGCGCAACCTGGCGCAGCGCAGCGCGGGTGCTGCCAAGGAGATCAAGGGCCTGATCGAGGACTCGGTCGGCAAGGTCGACGCCGGCGGCAAGCTGGTGGACGAGGCGGGCAAGACCATGGACGAGATCGTCACCTCGGTCAAGCGGGTCACTGACATCATGAGCGAGATTGCTGCGGCGAGCCAGGAACAGAGCGCCGGCATCGAACAGGTCAACCAGGCGATCACCCAGATGGACGACGTGACCCAGCAGAACGCCGCGCTGGTCGAGGAGGCCGCGGCCGCGGCCGAGAGTCTGCAGGACCAGGCGGCCAAGCTGGCCGAGGCGGTGAGCGTGTTCAAGCTGGAAGGCGGCGTCTATCGTCCGCAGGTCGAGCGTCCGTCCCCGGGCAACCGGGCGGCGGCAATGCCGAAATCCGCGCCTCGGGCAGCGCCGGCCAGGGCGATCGGTTCGCCGAAGATGCTTGCGGTTGCCGGTGGCGGCAACGAGGAGTGGGAATCGTTCTAATGCGGAATCGCAGCCTGGCGCTTCTTGTAGGGGGCCCGCCCTCGGGCCGATGCCGTAAAGGTGAGACGGTGCGGAATTCGGGCCGAAGGCGGCTCTCCTGCAGGTTTCGCTGTGTTGATGTGGCGTTTGGTGGCAGGCGTGTAAAGGTTTCTGGACGTGAAATCAGACAGCGTGATTGTGCAGGTCCCGGATTCGATTGTTTGAACGAGCTGTAAAGGAAACAAAATGTTGGAAAATCTGAGCATCAAGTCGCGGTTGATCTTCGTGATCGGCTTTCTCTCCGTGCTGCTGTTGGGCATCGGAGTCATGGGCCTGACTAGTCTGAGCTCCACTAACAGCGCGTTCAAGAGCGTTTACGAGGACAGATTGGTTGCAGTGGGGCAGCTGGAACGCATCTCCGCGTTGATCAATAAAAACCAGATCATCGTTGGCGAAGCGGTTGTCGGTCAGCTCTCAGCCTTCCCTGAAGACGTGGCGATGGTCGACAAGCAGGTGATCGAGGCCCGGGCGGTGATCGAGGAAATCAACACCACCTGGAAGGCCTACATGGCCACCCGGATGACTACCGAAGAAACCAAGCTCGCCGAAGCCTTCAATGCCAATCGCATTGCTTATGGCCAGTCGGGACTGAATCCGGCGCTGGCCGCCTTGAGCGGCCATGACTTCCAGCAAGCCAGTGAAATCCTGCAGGGGGAGATGAAAACGGCCTACCCGAAAGTGCGGGAAAGCGCGGAAGCGCTGATTGCGT
>JAHJNP010000322.1 GCA_018820745.1 Gammaproteobacteria bacterium | reverse complement strand
TGCTCCGGCGGCAGGATCAGCTTCTGCTTCAATGCCGGCTGGTATTCGTAGAGCGCGATGTCATCCACGTGCACCCACAGGTAGTGATGCAGGTCGAGGTGGAACATGAAGAGGTAGGGGTGCACCGGCAGTTGCGTGAACAGCCCCTTGGGCATCGCCGCCTGGGTTTCGCCGATGGCCTCTTCGGCATTGTATTGATTGCTCTTCGCCGCCTTGCGCAGGTAGGGGCCGAGAATATCCCCGGTCGTTTCCAGCGTGGTGGTGCGCGCGCTCAGGATGCCCTCGTCGTTCACCAGCCGGGTGACGCCGCTGCCGGAGGACAGCACCACCACGTCCTTGCGCGACCAGTCGGTATCGCGGTGGGTCGCGCTCGGGTCTTCGGCATAAAAGCCGGTGCCCTGCGCGGAGAACTGCTTGCCATACTGGGCGCGCCAGTCGAAATAGCGCGCCACGCTGTCGTCGTAGGCGGCGAGCAGTTCGGTGCTTTCGCGCACGTAGCCCTTGGCGGCGAAAATTTCCGCCACTGTCCTGTCGACGATGTCGGTGGCGGAAATGCGGAAGGCCGCTGTGGCGAGCGTGCCCTTGGCATTGGCCCTGAGTTCGAGCACCACCTTGCCGGTCTCGTCGTTGGACGACGCGATGTAGTCGAGCCGGGTGACCACGTAGGCCAGCGGTTTGTCCGATACGTTCACCCGAAACAGCCAGCCGCGCAGGGCATCCGTCGCCAGGTAGCCGGCGATCGCCGGCATCAGCATTTCCAGATCGTCGTCGGGGCCGAAGCGGGTGCCCTGGCCGTCGAACGCCTGCTGCAGCGTGGCAAGCTGCGCGGCGCGCGTGCGCATGGCGGGACCGGCTTCGCGGTAGAGATTGCCGAGGAATCCCAGTTCTGCGCCGGAGAACCGGCTGAACGGCAGCGTGACCTTGTTGCCGAAGCGCAGCTGATCCTGAAGCGGCGCGAGGCGCGGGAATTCCGTGATCATGGCCTCGACATAAGGCCGCTCGATCTGAAGATTCATGGCCTTGCCCCGCCCACATCGGCCAATGGCTTGCATTCGAAAATCTCCGGCTGGTTGATGCGGTAGACCCGCAACCACATCAGCGTGGCCGGCACCAGGGAACACACGGCGAACCACAGCGCGTCCTGTTCTGAATTTTTGTCGGCGCCGAGTTGCCGCGCGACGGTGTGCCAGCCTGCCCAGTCCACTTCGGCGAGCATGCCCAGCGTTTGCGGCGAGAGGTTGGCGATGCTCTCGCTCAGGGTCTTTACCTGACGCCGGGTTTCCGCACGGGTGAGACGTGAGGCGAGAAACGCGTCCTTTTCCAGCCCCTCGGTCAGGGTGAGCACGGCGACCCCCGCCTCTTCGATAATCGATAGCAGCGATGCATTCAGCATGAGCGAATTCCCGGAGACCCGTTTCGGCGCGCGGGGCGGCGGCGAAAGGCATAGTCCAGTATTTCAAGCACGCAGCGCCCCCGGGAAAGTCCGCGCTTTTTCATGCGACCGGGCCAACCGTGATGTTGGGTTTTGTCGCAAACGCGACAAAACCGCAGCCCGATTCCGTGCGTGGACGAATGCCTGTCATTTACGCCGGGGCCGCTCCGACGGAGCATAGTTGCTGAAGTGACCTTCGCGGGCGGCCTGACCGCGTGCGCGTGCGAGCATCGCCTGGGTCTTGCCCGGAGACGCCGGCAACGACACCTGTTTCGCTACTTCGGCGCTCCCGCATTCAGGGCACACGTAAGCGGTCGATCCGCGCACCAGCAACTCGAAATCACAGTTGCATTCCCTGCAGTGAAAGTCGTATAGCGGCATGCATCCTCCTGTAGCGTTTGCGACAAACGGCTTGTACAGGCAGGTATATGCAAGATTGAGGCCTGGTCACCGAGAAGTGGGCCAGAGAATCCGGTCAAGCTTGTAAGCGGGTAACTCCGGTTACGAATCCGGGCCAGGAAGGCCTGGCAAGAAGGTGATTTTTAACGGCCAATGAATCAACACGGGCCACCCGCATCCCTGCATTCAAGCCCACTGGCAGCCTTGCTGGAAGATCGCGCATACAGCCCAACCAGATCATCGAATGGATGCGAGAACGGCTTGCGCCCGCTTCGGATGTCGTTGAAGGTTGCGCGCACAATATCCCCCAGCATGAACTTGCGCTGCCTCTCGGGACAAAGCCGAACATCACGCCCAGTACTTCGCCTTGTCCGGCAGCACCCAGCGCACGCCGCCGCGCGGGTCTTCCTTGTCGCCCCGGTAGCGGGGAATCAAATGAATGTGCAGGTGCGGCACGCTCTGCCCGCCGGCCTGGCCATGGTTGATGCCGATGTTGTAGCCGTCCGGCTGGTGGTATTTGTCGAGGATGTCCCTGGCGTGCGCCAGCGCCTTCAGCAGTGCGGCCTGCTCGGATTCGGTGGCCTCGAACAGGGTGGCGAAGTGGCGGCGCGGGATGATGACGGTGTGGCCGAGCGAGACGGGAAAGCCGTCGCGATAGACGACGGTGAGTTCGTCCTCGGCCATGATGCGGAGGGGGTCAAGGTGGCAAAAGGGGCAGGGTTTGTCGGTAGTTACGGTCATGCCTGGCTGTGCTCGTTTTGTTTACGAAAATCGGTTGCGGACCTGCGGGGTGGGCACGTTGCACCCCCCTGTTTTTGAGCCGAGTTTAACCCATGCGGACGTCGGACCGCCCAGTCAGGCATGACCTGCGTAGCGGCATGTTCAACGCAGATTTCGGGGGCGATACAGACGCCATCGGCGCATGCTGGCGCGGGAAATAGGGCCGAGGGCCTGCCTGCATCCGCCCCGGCAGGGGATCAGGGATTGCAGCCCCGGGTTAGGCATCAATCCCGCAAGGGCGCGGCATGCGGTAGCGCATGCCCTTCAGGCCATGCCTTGGCGGCGTCTTCATGGCAAACCATAAGCATTTGATTCCGCTAGCATTCCGGATCACTTTGCGTTGCTCGCCATGGGGCAAGACGAATCTCCTATTGTCAACGCGGTGCAGGATTCGGGTAATGTGTCGATTCCTGGCATCGAGCAAATCGGGTACCGGCCCGCCAGGCACGGAAATTGGGGCATTGCCAGCAGGGGAGGTATTCCACAATAATCGGCACCGGGGTTTCCCACTCAAACACCAATGGAGCTTTTAAGACATGAACAGAAAAGAACTGATTGACGCACTGGCCGCCCACACCCAGTCCACCAAAGCAGATGCCGAGCGCAACGTCGCCGGCCTGCTGGACATCATTTCGAACACGCTGAAAAAGGGCGACTCGCTCACGCTGGTTGGCTTCGGCACATTCGAGGTGCGCAAGCGCGCCGCCCGTACCGGCCGCAACCCCAAGACCGGCGAAGAGCTGAAGATCAAGGCGTCCAAGGTTCCCGCATTCAAGCCGGGCGCAACGCTGAAGGGCCTGGTAAACGGCATCAAGAAGAAGTAAGTCTGTCGCCGGTCGTCCCGCCACGGCGGAACGACCGGATCGACGCTGCTGCACACGGCGGCGCCCCTGCAAGTCCCCACCCGAACCTACCCACCTGCAAGCGATCCAGGGCCCGCGATCTTCGTCGCCAAGCCGCCTGATCATCCCCATGCCGCCGGTCCGGCTACCCCGACCCATTTGACACCTCGTATGCGCGGGTGCAGCTCAAGCCGATCTGAAATCCGCTACAGACTTATCGCCTGCCCGAAGCGGAAGCTCGAGGCCGTCACCCCGCCGAAAAAGTCCTGCTCGTGGTAAACGCAGGCGGCTGGCTCGTCCTCGGCTGCGCCGACAGCGACCATCAGCGGGATCAGGTGGTCCGCCTGCGGATGGGCACGGCGGGCCGATGGCGCCTGCTCCCACTGCAGCAGGCGCTGGGTACGCACGGCAGGCGGTGAATGCACGAGCGTCTCCTGCAACCAGGCATCGAATGCCTCCGATGCCGCCTTGGCCGGTGGGCCGAACGCCTGCAGGTTGTGATAGCTGAGGCCGCTTCCGATGATCAACACGCCTTCGTCGCGCACAGGCGCAAGCGCCCGACCCAGCGCGAGGTGCGCTTGCGGGTCGTAGCCTGTCTGCAACGACAGCTGGATAACCGGGACGTCGGCTTCGGGAACCATCACGGCCATCGGGGCGAAGCAGCCGTGGTCGAAGCCGCGGTGCGCGTCGAGGCGAGCCTCGATGCCCGCCGCTTCGAGCAGATGTTTCACCCGGGCGGCCAGTTCGGGCGAACCCGGGGCGCCGTATTGCACATGGTAGGTGTGCTCCGGAAAACCGCTGTAGTCGTAGACCATGGGCGGATGCGGGTTCGCCATCACGGTGAACGCACTTGCCTCCCAGTGGCCCGACACCATCAGGACTGCACGGGGCTTGCCGCCCAGTTCACGCGCCAGCGCCTGCAGCGACGCCTCGAGCGGACGATAGTGCTCGCGGAATGCGCCCGTGAGATACGGCCACGGGCCGCCGCCATGGGACAGGAAATAGGTGGGCAGCCGTTTCATGTCGACCTCCTTTCAGCACAGTACGCAAGCAATGGCCGCGGCCGGCGACGCACACGCGCGGCTCGCGGCCCGTCATGACGCAGGCACCCCGCCCTACTGCCAGCCGCCGCCGAGCGCCTTGTAAAGCGTTACGCCATTGGCGGCTGCTGACAGGCGCACGCCGATCAGATCCAGTTCGGCGCCATAGAGCGTGCGCTGGGCGTCGAGCAGGCCGAGAAAGCTGTCCACGCCGCCCTTGTAGCGCGCTTCCGACAGGCGGAAGCCTGCTGCGGTAGCGTCGACCAGCGCGCGCCTCGCGTCAAGCTGCTCAGCGAGGGTGGCACGTTCGGCAAGCGCATCGGCCACCTCGCGGAAGGCGCGCTGGATGGCCTTCTCGTACTGGGCGACGTTGATGTCGCGCTGCACCTCGGCCACATCCAGATTCGCCTTCAAGCGGCCGGCCTCGAAGATCGGGATGCGGATCTGCGGCATGAAGCTCCAGATGCCGGACCCGCCGTCGAACAGGCCGCCCAGCGTGCTGCTCGCGGTGCCGGCCGCGGCGGTGAGCGAGATGCTCGGGAAGAACGCTGCGCGCGCCGCACCGATGTTGGCGTTGGCGGCACGCAGCGAACGCTCGGCCTGCAGGATGTCGGGGCGGCGCGTCAGCACTTCGGAGGGCACGCCGGCCGGCAGTTCGGCCACCGCGCTCGCGGTGTCGGGCAGTCTGTCGGGCAGCAGTTCGGCCGGCAACGGGGCGCCGACGACGAGCGCGAGTGCGTTCTCGTCCTGCGCGACGAAGCTGCGGTAGCGGGCGGCGTCGGCGCGGGCGCTTTCCAGCAGCGTCTGCGCCTGGTGCAGGTCGAGCGCCGACACCGCACCGGCTTCGAACAGGCGGCGGGTCAGCTCGTGGGACTGCTGCCGCGTTTCGAAGGTGCTGCGCGCCAGCGCGAGCCGCTCGCGGTCGGCCGCGCGCGTCAGCCAGGCGTTGGCGACTTCGGCCACCAGGCTGATCTGCGCGCTGCGACGCGCCTCCTCGGTGCCGAGATAGGTTTCAAGCGCCTCGGCGTTGAGACTGCGGACGCGGCCGAAGAAATCCAGCTCATAGGCGGACAAGCCCACGGTGGCGCTGTACTGGCGGCTGGTCCCCGGCGCGCCGCTGCTGGCCAGATCGCCCGGC